>CAZCJI010000056.1:0-11850 GCA_964498625.1 uncultured Rhizobium sp. | reverse complement strand
GCTTCGAGAACCAGATTTGCCGTTCCGGCTTCTGTTGCCCGCTTTCCTCGATGTGATCGAGATAGTTGAGGCCTATGGCGAGAATCTTTTGCGGCCGTGGCACCGGCGCCTTGAGCCGGACGCCGGACAGTTTGAAATGCGGCTTCATGGCTTCGAGCGCGCGCACGTTATTTTCAACGCGGGGCCACGCTGCGATCAAGGCAATCATGTCCTGCGGAAGTGCAGGGGCCGCTTGCGAGAGATCGATCAGTGCGTCGTTGCGAACCAGGCCGATACGCTCGCGGCCATCCAATTCGAAGGTTGCAAGTTTCACGGTGTCGCCTTCCGTTCGGTGGACAAAGGCAACAACAGCGGCGCTGCCGAAGCAAGCACCGCTGTTTCAGGGTCAAAGAGGCTGACTAGGCCCGCGCGCCGCGACGGGCGGCCGGCTTTGCCGCAGCCGCTTGCTCCGCCTGATCGTTCGCAAGCTGGCGTGCGAGATTGAGGATCGCACGGCGGCGCTTCGAAGAGTCGATGCTGGCATAGGCTTCGAGAAGATCGCTGGCGCCCGGCTCGGTCAGATACGCGACCTGTTTGGAAAAAGAACCAGACGATTTCGACTTGTCCAGATTGCCGATCAGATCGCCGACGCTGCATTCCAGCGCAGCGGAAATCTCGACCAGACGCGAAAAGCTGATGCGGTTCGTTCCATGTTCGTATTTCTGCACCTGCTGAAACGTGATGCCGACCGCACGCGCCAGCTGATCCTGGCTCATGCCGAGTTCTTTGCGGCGCAGGCGGACTCGCGAACCCAACGCGATATCGAGCGGGTGCGGAGTATGCTCGTCAGAGTTACGTGCCATTCTTGATTCCCGTTATTGCGATGATGGCATATAGATCACCCGTGTCTTGATTTGTCTATTTTATCTTGTTTCACGAAGCGGTTTATCAACGTCTGGGTTGTGCGAGAACAGACGGTGCTCAAACCAAGGCAGATGCGAGCACCGCGCGTTTGAGTGGCTTGGGACACGTGTTGCGCGAAGCGGCAAGTTGACTTCCGGCAAATGCGATACGCAATTTCAGCATGCCCGTCGCGCTGTTTTTTCACGGCATGGAACAAGCGATCGACGATCTGTGCGTGCGATCGAACCATCACAAAGCATCTACGTTCTCAGAAGTAGCAGAGTGTTTTGAAAACAACTTTGACGATTTTTTGCTTGGGATGACGAGCGAAGCGATGCGACATCACAAACGCGCGATCTCCCTAACGAGCGATGACGGCTACGCGCACACGCTGACCAACGCCGCCCGCAAAGCCAAATCCCATCGCTGCGGTTCGGGAGCCGCCTGGAGCACTAACGGAAGGAGGTCGGCGGTTAAGCATGACGAATCCTGAAACGGGACCGTCTCACGACTCGACTGCTTAGCGCGTTCCTCGTTCGGACAGCATTGCTCCAAATGGATACAGCACTGACCAAAAATCACTGGCGCGTGCCCTGCAGCCTTGCTCTTGCAAAAGGCCTTCGGGGGCGTAGTGAGCGTTCAGGAACAGTTTGCGAAAGTCCGGGAGACGTTGCCCGTCCCGTTCGCGCAGACGCATCCGTTTGAGATACCCGCACGGACCGCGGCGCCGGTTAACGGTGCGCGCATCGCCAAGCGGCTGCTCGATCTCCTGATTGCGCTGCCTCTGTTGGCGGTGATCGCGCCGCTGCTGATCGCAGTCGCCGTTCTCGTCAAGCTCGACAGCTCGGGTCCGGCGTTTTTCCGCCAGAAACGGCTGGGCCTCAACGGCAAACCGTTCCGCATTTGCAAATTCCGCACGATGCACGTCGTCGAGGACGGCGCAGCCGTTGCACAAGCCACACCCGGCGACGCACGTGTCACGCGCATTGGCGCATTCCTGCGAACGGCGAGCATCGATGAGCTTCCTCAGCTGCTGAATGTCATCGCCGGCGATATGTCGCTGGTCGGTCCGCGTCCGCATGCGATTGCGCACGACAGGTACTATACGGCCTTGATCCCCGAATATGAGCAACGCCAGAACGTGAAGCCGGGCATCACGGGATGGGCGCAGGTGAACGGCTATCGCGGCGGCACGCCCACGCTCGATCTGATGCAGCGCCGCGTCGAATTCGATCTCTGGTACGCCGATCACGCCTCGCTGCCGCTGGATCTGCTGATCCTGATACGCACACCGATCGCGCTGGTGCGCAATCGCAGCGTCTATTGATGGCTGCTGAAAAGCGGCCTTCGAGCGGCGTCCGGCGGAACGGATCTGCAAACGCATCTCGGCAGGCAGCCTGAAGACCGACGGCGTGCCGCCCCAGCTATTGGGGCCGCCGTCGTGGTCAGGGCACTGCGCGCCAAAGCCGCAGCCGGTCTGATTCTCGTGCGCTAACGCTCTGGCGGGCCATGGGATTTTCCCCGGTTTTCCAGCCGCTCACGGGACGGACGCCCTCCGGTAACCTTTCTGCAAATAATTTCATTGTGCAGGGCCGCGCTTATGCGATACGCGTTGCGCCCGCAAATCCTTGTTGCCGGTCGCATTTCCGGCCTCACAACCGAAACGAAGTCCATGACGGATCAGATGAAAACGTGGCTCACGCGCGGCGCTATCGCGCTCGGTGGTCTTATCGTCGGCGTGCTGGTGGGCTGGGCCGCGCGCGGCCCCGGCCAGGACAGCAACACGTCACGCATTGTGGTCTATCAGGACTGGCGTCTGATCTGCCCGTCGGACAAGGACGCTAAGGCGAACTGCACGATGATGAGCGAGCTGATCGATCCCAGATCTGGCACCCATCTGGCGCAGCTCACGATCGGAAGCGAAGACAACAAGCGTGTTCTCGCGATCAAGGTTCCGCTGACCGTTCTGCTCCCCGCGGGCGTGGGGCTGCAATTCGGCACCGACACACAGACCTATCAGTACGCAATGTGTGAGCCGGATGGATGTCTCTCCTTTGTGCCGATGGACGACAAGCTCCGTTCCTCGCTGGACGGCGCCAAATCGATCTCCGTCATCGTCACCGCGTCACGTGACGGCAAGGCCGTCCCGTTGCCGATGTCGGTGCAGGGTTACGATGATGCCGAGAAGGCTCTCAACAACGTCGAAGCAAGGCGCCATTCGTGGTGGCGGAGATTGTGGTCATGAAATCGCTGCGTAGTTTTTCGACTGCCCTCGCGCTGCTCGCATTAGGCCTGACGCCTGTTCTCGCACAGGACCAGCAGCCTGCGAAACGGCCAGCGGGCCCGCAGGTCATCAAGACGTTCGGTGGCTGGGATGTGCGCTGTTTCCCGGTTTCGACCCCTGCGCCCTGCGATGTCTGGGAAGCGATCGCGTTCAAGAAAGGCGGCGCGCTCGCCGTCAGCATTTCGGTCGTCTACGTGCCATCGCAGAACCGGCACCTGATGCAGCTCATCGTTCCGCTCGGCGTCGATGTCAGCAAGGGCGCGAAGCTGGTGGCCGGCGGCTATGTATCGGATGCGCTCCCCTACCATCATTGCGACCGGGTCGGTTGCTATTTCGGCGTCGGTGACGGCAATCCCGCGGTCGATGCGATGAAGGACCAGACCGTGCTCAAGGTTCGCGTCTCGCAGTTCCGCGGCAAATCGATCGATCTCGCCGTGCCGCTGAAGGGCTTTGAGGAGGCGCACACCGCGATGGTTGAACTGGCGAAGCAGAAGGCCGGCAAGCCTCCTGCCGCCCCCGCTGCCGGAGCCGAAGAACCGGCCGCGCCATCGACCAATCCCTAGGTTTCCTTTCCGTTCCTGAAGTCTTTTTCATAGCGCGGGCCCGGACGGGCTCGCGACACTTTCGACATATTTGCGCTTCTGGGGTTTGCTATGGGCCCCGGCGCGGGCTGGTTCCCCAGCTCGCGCGTTAAAGGAACGGAGCGCAGCCCGACCGGGCGTTAGAGCGGCATGAGCAGCAGTCACGAAGCGGAAAAGAGCTGGGTCGGCAGCGCGGTCGATGGCGCGCGCAGTCAGGCGGGCCGTGCAACGCGCTGGAGCGATGCCCATCTGCCGGGTGGCGCGAAACTACTTTGGCTTGTTGTCGGATTGCTTCTGCTTGCGCTTTTGATCTGGGCCATCAAGCCGGGACAGCAAGCGCGCAACAACGGCGGCGGTTTCGGCGGCCCGCAGCCGGTGGGCGCTTCTGCGGTTGCGAAGGGCGATATCGCTATCACGCTCAACGCGCTGGGCACCGTCACGCCGCTCGCGACGGTGACGGTGCGTCCGCAGGTGAACGGGCAAATCGTCCGCTTCAATTTTCAGGAAGGCCAGATGGTCAAGGCAGGCGAAGTGCTTGCCGAAATCGATCCGCGTCCCTATCGCGCCGCCTACGATCAGGCGGTGGGTCAGGCGGAGCGCGACAAGGCCACGCTCGCCAATGCGCAGGTCGATCTCAAGCGGGATCAGGCGCTTTATGCACAGAAGGCCGTTTCCCAACAGGTGCTCGACACGCAGGCGGCATTGGTCCGCTCGACGGCTGCGACCGTGAAAGCGGATCAGGCTGCCGTGGAAAGTGCCGCGATCAATCTCAACTATACGAAGATCACCTCCCCCGTTGCAGGCCGCATCGGTCTGCGCCAGGTCGATATCGGCAATCTCGTACAGGCCGGGCAGACGAACGGCATCGTCGTGGTGACGCAGCTGCAGCCGATCTCGGTGCTGTTCTCGCTGCCGGAAGACAATATCGGCGACATCATGGGACGGGTGCAGCAAGGCGCGACGCTGAGCGTCGAAGCCTATGACCGCGGCCAGACCGTGAAGCTCGCGACCGGCACGCTCGCGACCGTGGACAATGTCGTCGATCCGACGACGGGCACGGTCAAGATGCGCGCCATGTTCGACAATCCGAACGACACGCTGTTTCCCAGCCAGTTCGTCAATGTACGCCTGCTGGTGAACACGCTGCACGATCAGACCTGGGTTCCGGCATCCGCGATCGAACGCGGCTCACAGGGCGCGTTCGTCTATATCGTCCAATCCGACAGGACGGTCGCGATGCGCACGGTGGCGCTCGGCCCGCAGGACGGCGACAAGATTGCAATCACCAAAGGCCTGAATCCTGGTGAAAGCGTTGTGACCGATGGCGCCGATCGCCTGCGCGACGGGGCGGAGGTGACGGTCGCGAAAGGGCCGAAGACCTCCACCGCCAAGCCGCCTGCCGAAGCAGCGCAGGGCGACGACGAGCGCACGCAACGCCGCGCCGCGCTGGCCAAAGCGTGCGGCGATGACATCAAGAAGTATTGTCCCGACGCGCAGGGCCCCGAGCGTTTCCAATGCATGCGCGAGCATCGCGACGATTTCAGCGACAGCTGCAAGGCGGCGCTGTCCAAGATGCGTCGCCGTGGCGGCGGACAATGAGCACGCTCTGGCGGTAGCGCGCGAGCGATGAACCCTTCAGCCCCCTTTATTCAGCGCCCGGTCGCGACGTCGCTGCTGATGATCGCGATCATGCTCGTGGGCATCGCGGGCTATCTCTATTTGCCGTTGTCGGCGCTCCCGGAAGTCGATTACCCCACCATTCAGGTGCAAACCTTCCTGCCGGGCGCGAGCCCCGATGTGATGACGACAACCGTCACCGCACCGCTGGAGCGCCAGTTCGGTCAGATGCCGGGCCTGAACCAGATGTCGTCGGTCAGTTCCGCCGGCGCCTCGGTCGTGACCCTGCAATTCGATCTGAGCCTGAGCCTCGACATCGCCGAACAGCAGGTGCAGGCCGCGATCAACGCCTCGGGCAATCTGCTGCCGCAGAGCCTTCCGGCGCCGCCGATCTACGCCAAGGTCAATCCGGCGGACGCGCCGATCCTGACGCTGGCGATCACCTCGAAATCGATGCCGCTCACGCAGGTCGAAGACCTCGCCGATACGCGCATCGCGCAGAAGATTTCGCAATTGCCCGGTGTTGGCCTTGTCAGCATCGCAGGGGGACAGCGGCCCGCGATCCGTGTGAAGGCCAACATTCAGGCGCTTGCGTCTTACGGCCTCAACATCGACGATCTGCGCACCACGATCTCGAACGCCAATTCCAATGCGCCGAAGGGTAGCTTCGACGGCGCGTCGCGCTCCTACACCATCAACGCAAACGACCAGCTGCAGACCGTCGAGGACTACAAGGCCATTGTCGTCGCCTACAAGAACGGCGCGCCGGTGCATCTCTCCGATGTGGCGACGCTCGAGAACAGCGCGGAGAACACCAAGCTCGCGAGCTGGATGAACACCACGCCGGCGATTCTGGTGAACGTGCAACGTCAACCCGGCGCCAACGTCATCGCCGTGGTGGACGGCATCAAGCAGATTTTGCCGCAGATCAAGGCCGGTCTGCCGGGGGCCGTCGATGTGACGGTGCTGACGGATCGCACGACGACGATCCGCGCCTCCGTTGCCGATGTCGAGTTCGAACTGGCGCTTGCCGTGGTTCTCGTCGTTCTTGTGATTTATGTCTTCCTGCGCAATCTGCCGGCGACGTTCATCCCGAGCCTCTCCGTGCCGCTGTCCATCGTCGGCACTTTCGCGGCGATGTACCTGCTGGGGTATTCGCTCAACAATCTGTCGCTGATGGCGCTGACCATCGCATCCGGCTTCGTCGTCGATGACGCCATCGTGATGATCGAGAACATCGCGCGCTATATCGAACAGGGTGAAAGCCCCTATGCCGCGGCCATGAAAGGCGCGGGCGAGATCGGCTTCACCATCGTATCGCTGACGGTGTCGCTGATCGCGGTTTTGATTCCGTTGCTGTTCATGCAGGAAGTCGTGGGCCGCCTGTTCCGCGAATTCGCGGTGACGCTGGCCATCACCATCCTGATCTCGGCCGTGGTGTCGCTCACACTCGTGCCGATGCTGTGCGCCAAGCTGCTACGTCATCGCAACGAGGAGAAGACCAAGGGAGCTCTCGCGCGCAAATCCGAGGAAATGTTCGAGCGGCTGATCCATGGTTATGACCGGCTGCTCGTCTGGGTGCTCGACCACCAGAAGCTGACCTTGCTGGTGGCTGTCGGCACGCTGGTGTTGACCGTGCTGCTCTATATCGTGATCCCCAAGGGCTTCTTCCCGGTGCAGGACACCGGCCTCGTACAGGGCATCACCGAAGCAGGCCCCACCGTCTCGTTCGCGACCATGGGCGAGCGCCAGAACGCGCTGGCGCGAGAGCTTTTGAAAAACCCCGACGTGAAAAGCCTGTCGTCCTTCATCGGCGTCGATGGCACCAACAACACGCTGAACAGCGGCCGCTTCCTGATCAATCTGGTGCCGAAGGATCAGCGCGGCGCGAACATCTCGTCGGTGTTGCGCGACCTGAACGGCGCGGCACACAACGTGCCGGGCATTTCGGTCTATTTCCAGCCCGTGCAGGATCTCACTATCGACTCCACGATCAGCCGAGCGCAGTACCAATTCGTGCTGGAGGACGCAAGCACGGCGGCGCTCAACCAGCATGTGCCGAAACTGATCGATGTGCTGTCGAAGCGGCCCGAGATAGAAAACGTCTCGACCAATTTCACCGACCACGGGCTCTCCGCGACCGTGGTGGTGGACCGCGACACCGCCGCGCGCTTCGGCATTACGGCGGCAACGATCGACAACGCGCTTTACGACGCCTTCGGCCAGCGTATCGTCTCGACCATTTTCACGCAGTCCAACCAGTACCGTGTGATCATGGAAGCCGATCCGCAGGTCCAGGATACGCTCGCCTCGCTTGGCGACATTCATATGCCGTCGGCCGGTGGCGGGCAGGTGCCGCTCTCCGCCTTTGCGCGCGTGCAGGAAACGCCGGTGCCGCTGGAAACCGATCATCTGGGCCAGTTTCCGGCAGCCATGATCTCATTCGATGTGGCGCCCGGCTACTCACTCGGCGCGGCGGTCGATGCCGTCAAGCAAGGCGAAAAAGATGCCGGACTTCCCACCAGCACCACGACGAGCTTCCAAGGATCTGCGCTCGCGTTCCAGTCCGCGCTATCCAGCGAGTTGCTGCTGATCCTCGCTGCCATCGTCACGGTCTATATCGTGCTCGGCGTGCTCTATGAGAGCTTCATCCACCCGATCACGATTCTCTCCACCCTGCCGTCCGCGGGCGTGGGCGCGTTGCTGTTCCTGATCCTGACCGGCAACGATCTCGGCATCGTGTCCATCATCGGCATCATTCTGCTCATCGGCATCGTGAAAAAGAACGCGATCATGATGATCGACTTCGCGCTCACTGCGGCGCGCGAGGAGCACAAAAATGCCCGCGAGGCCATCCATCAGGCGGCGCTGCTGCGCTTCCGTCCGATCATGATGACGACGGTGGCGGCGATGTTCGCGGCGCTGCCGCTGATGCTCGGCACTGGAACGGGTTCGGAGCTGCGCGCCCCGCTCGGTATCGCCATCGTCGGCGGATTGCTGGTCAGCCAGCTGCTCACCCTGTTCACGACGCCGGTGATCTACATCTATTTCGACAAATGGAGTCAGCGCATCGACCGCCGGCTCGCGGCGCCGGAAACGGAACCGGGACGGCCATGAACTTCTCGTCGGTCTTCATCCGCCGCCCGATCGCGACCACGCTGCTCACGATCGGTTTGGCGCTGGCGGGAATGGCGGCGTTCTTCCTTCTGCCGGTCGCGTCGATGCCGAATGCGGACATTCCGACGATTTTCGTCTCCGCGTCCATGGCCGGCGCGTCGCCCGAGACGATGTCCACCAGTGTGGCAACGCCCCTTGAGCGGCACCTTGGCACCATTGCCGATGTAACCGAGATGACATCGCGCAGTTCCGTCGGCACCACGCAGATCGTGCTCCAGTTCGGGCTCGACCGCGATATCGACGGGGCCGCGCGCGACGTTCAGGCCGCAATCAACGCGGCGCGCGCCGATCTTCCGGCCTCGCTCAAATCCAATCCAACCTACCGCAAGTTCAATCCCGCGTCCGCGCCGATCCTGATCCTTGCGATGACGTCGGATTCGCTGACGCCTGGGCAGATTTACGATTCTGCATCCACAATCCTTCAGCAGAAGCTCAGCCAGCTCGACGGCATCGGTCAGGTGCAGATCGCCGGTTCCTCGCTGCCGGCTGTGCGTGTCGATCTCAATCCGCGGGCGCTGTTCAAATACGGCATTGCGCTGGAGGACGTGCGCGCCGCGCTTTCCGCCGCCAACGCGAACGCGCCGAAAGGCGCGATCGAGCAGGGGCCCGACAAATATCAGGTCGGGGTCAACGATCAGGCCAAGACCGCGCGCGAGTATCAGGGCCTGATCGTCGCCTATCGCAATAATGCCGCGGTGCGCCTCTCCGATGTCGCCAAAGTCAGCGACGGCGTCGAGGATGTGCGCAACATCGGCATGGCGAACGGAAAGCCCGCGATCAATGTGATCCTGTCGGGACAGCCCGGCGCCAATGTCATCCAGACCGTCGATACCGTGAAGGCGTTGCTGCCGGAGCTGCGCACCGCGATCCCGCCGGCCATCAAGCTCGACATCGTCAACGATCGTACGGGCACGATCCGCTCCTCGGTCCACGATGTCGAGACCACGATGATGATCTCCATCGTGCTGGTCGTGCTGGTGGTCTTCCTGTTCCTGCGCAGCGGACGCGCGTCGCTGATCCCCAGCGTCGCGGTGCCGCTGTCGCTGATGGGCACGTTCGGCGTGATGTATTTCGCCGGCTTCACCCTCGACAATCTTTCGCTCATGGCGCTCACCGTTGCCACGGGATTCGTGGTCGATGACGCTATCGTCGTTCTGGAAAACATCACGCGCCACATCGAGAACGGCATGCCCCGGTTCCAGGCGACTCTGCTCGGCGCGCGCGAGGTCGGGTTCACGGTCCTCTCCATGAGCCTGTCGCTGATCGCGGTGTTCCTTCCGATCACCCTGATGGGAGGCATCGTCGGCCGCTTCTTCAATGAATTCGGCATCGTGCTGTCGGCCGCGGTGCTGATCTCTCTTGTCGTGTCGCTGACGACGACGCCGATGCTGTGCGCCAATCTCGATCTGCACAAGCCGGATCGCGAACAGGGCTGGCTGCTGCGCAATTCGGAGCGCGCCTTTCAGTCGGGCCTTAGGATCTACGATCGCTCGCTGCAATGGGCGCTCGACAATCCCGGCTTCATCATGATCATCCTTCTCATTGCCGTGCTGTTGAATTTCTATCTTTATTTCATCGTGCCCAAGGGCTTCATTCCGGTCGAGGACACGGGCGACATCGCCGGCAGCGTGCGCGCCGATCAAAGCATCTCGTTTCAATTGCTGGAGCAGAAATTCACGCGGTTTGGCGCGATCCTCGCGAAAGATCCCGCGGTGCAGAGCGTCGTTGGTTTTGCTGGAGGCGGTGGGGGAGGTCCGCGCGGCGGCGGAAGCAACTCCGCCAGCGTCTTCATACAGCTCAAATCCAAAGCGGAACGCGGCGGCCTGAGCACCGATCAGGTGATCGACCGCCTTCGCGATCCTCTGTCCACGGTGGCCGGCGCGCAACTCTTCCTGCGCAATGCCGGCGGTGTGCCGGGCGCCGGCGGCCGCCAGAGCAACGCCGCCTATCAATATTCGATCCAGGCAGACACACTGGACGAATTGAACGAGTGGGTGCCGAAGCTCACCGATGCGCTTCAAGATGTGCCCGAACTCACGGATGTCAGTTCCGATCGTGAGGACAAGGGACTCGAGGTCGAGCTCAACATCGACCGCAACACGGCAGCACGGCTGGGCATCAGTGCGTCGAACATCGACAACACGCTTTACGACGCCTTCGGCCAGCGCCAGGTATCGACGATCTACAACGATCTCAACCAGTACCATGTGGTGATGGGCGTGGCGCCGGAGTTCTGGCAAAGCCCGGAAACGCTGAAAGAGGTATACGTCTCGACGGCGGGCGGCGCGATCAGCGGCACGCAGTCGACCGGCGCCGTTGCCGGCACGACCGTGGTCGCCGGCCAGACCGCTGAAAGCGCCTAGGCCGTCGCCGAAGATGCCGTGCGCAACCAGCAGCTCAACGCGCTCACCAACAGCGCGCGCGGCGCCACCTCCACCGGCGCTTCCGTCAGCACGGCCGTCGAGACGATGGTGCCGCTGGCCGCGTTCTCAAGCTTCGGTCCCGGCACGACGCCACTCTCGATCAATCACCAGGGCCCGTTCGTCGCCACGACGTTCTCGTTCAATCTGGCCAAGGGCGTTTCGATCGGTCAGGGAACGGCGGCAATCCAGCGCACGATGACGGCCGTGCGTGCGCCGGTGTCGATCCATGGCGATTTTGCCGGTTCTGCGCGCATCTTCCAGCAGTCGCTCTCCGGCGAACCGCTATTGATCCTCGCCGCCATCGTGACGGTCTATATCGTTCTGGGTGTGCTGTATGAGAGCTATATCCATCCGCTGACGATTCTGTCGACCCTGCCGTCTGCGGGAGTCGGTGCGGTGCTGGCACTTCTTATCGCGCGCGTTGAGTTCAGTCTGTTCGCGCTGATCGGCGTGATCCTCCTGATCGGCATCGTGAAGAAGAACGCCATCATGATGATCGACTTCGCGCTGGTCGCGGAACGTGAGGAGAACTTGAGCGCGCATGACGCGATTTATAAAGCGTGCCTGTTGCGCTTCCGCCCCATCATGATGACGACGTTTGCTGCGATCCTGGGCGCATTGCCGCTCGCCGTCGGCTACGGCACGGGCTCCGAACTTCGCCAGCCGCTCGGCATCGCCATCGTGGGCGGCCTGCTCGTCAGCCAGCTGCTCACGCTCTACACCACGCCGGTTGTGTATATCTTTCTCGACCGTTTCCGCCTGTGGGCCAAGCGCGGCTGGAATCGCTGGTACGCGCATCTGCTCGGCGACGACCGTGTACCGCAGCCCGGCGAGTAGGGATCAGCGCGGCCAAAGGTTGTTGGCGCGGTCCCTGTCCGGCAGAACG
>CAZCJI010000055.1:0-11954 GCA_964498625.1 uncultured Rhizobium sp. | reverse complement strand
CCGAGTGCTATCTCAGTCTGTCCGTCGATGCGGATGCCGTCGGTGTTCGCGTGATGATGGCGGCCAATGGCGGCGTGGATATCGAGGACCCATCGCTCCGCGACAATATCCTGTGGCGGGTCGTCCCTGCAGATCTCGCTTACGTCGATGCGGCGATTGCAGCTCTGGCTTTGCAGCTTCCGTCGCAACTGCATCCGGCGCTGGCGGAAGCGGGACGCGATGCGGCGCGCCAGTTTTTCGCTCTCGAAGCACTGCTGATCGAAATCAATCCGCTGTTTGTGCGCAAGGACGGAAGCTGGATTGCCGGCGACGCCAAGATCGTGATCGACGAGAATGCACTGCCGCGGCAGGATGGATTGCGTGCGCGTATCGAAGGCAATGCAGCGCTCTATCCCGAAATGGCGCTGAAGATGGAGCAGGGCTTCGATTTCGTCGTGCTCGATCCGGACGGCGATATAGGGTTGGTTACTACAGGCGCTGGTCTCAGCATGCAGCTCATCGATGAGCTCGTCGCGCGCGGTCATCGCCCTTTCAATTTTTGTGACATCCGCACCGGCGGGTTCAAAGGCGATCCGGGTCGTTTGATTCAGGTCTTCCGCTGGATTGTGGAAGGGCGGAACGTCCGCTCTATCCTGATGAACTTTTTTGCCGGTATGACCGATCTCGGCGAGCTGGCGAAGCTTTTACTGGTAGCAATGGAAAGTGTGCCGGACATAAAGCGCATTCCGGTGACGGCGCGCATGATCGGCAACGGGCTCGCCGAAGCGCGCGCGGTTTTCGCCGCTGCTGGCAATCCAATCGCAATCGAAACCGATCTCGAGACCGCGATAGCCCGCGCAACGGCGCGCGCGAGGCCGGTGCAATGATCCGCGATCTCGTCACGCCGGGAATGCCCGTCATAATACAAGGTCTGACAGGCCGGTCAGGGCGCGATCAGACGGCGCGCATGCTGAAATACGGAACGAACATCGTCGCCGGTGTTTCGCGGCGCGATGGCGAAGCCTCAGATGTGCCGTGCTTCCGAACTTGCACGGAAGCCGTTGCTGCGACGGGTGCGAAGGCCAGCGTCGTTATCGTTCCGCCGCTGTCCGTGCTGGCGTCAATCCGCGAAGCAGTCGAGGCTGGCATCAAACTCATCGTCTCAATCACCGAAGGCATGCCCATCCATGACGCGTTGAAGGTACGTGCACTCGTTCGCGAGGCTGGCGCGCGCTGGATCGGTGCATCGACACCGGGCCTTGCAATACCCGGAAAGATCAAGCTCGGCTTTCTGCCCGACATTTCTCTGGCACCTGGAACGCTCGGTGTGATGTCGAAAAGCGGGACGCTCTCGTACGAAGTCTGTCACCGGCTGGTGTCGCGCGGACTGGGTCAAAGCCTTTGGGTCGGCGTCGGCGGCGATCCGGTTAAAGGAACGCGCTTCGCCGATCTGTTGCCCATTTTTGCCGACGATCCCGGCACAGACGCCATCGTCGTTGTCGGGGAGATCGGCGGCAACGAAGAAGAAGAACTGGCACAACGGATCATGGAGACGAAATTTGCCAAACCGGTGTACGCGCTACTCGCCGGTCGAAACGCGCGTGAGGGCGTGACCATGGGGCACGCCGGCGCGCTGATCGGCAGCAGCGGCGGATCCGTTGAGTCCAAGGCCAAGGCTCTCGAAGCCGCGGGTGTGTTCGTCTGCACGCGCATCGAAGAGCTGGCGGCCTCTGTCGCCGCTGCAGCCAGAAAATCCACACACAATACGGAAAAGATGTCGGCATGAGCACTTCGGCGGGGACCATGAGTCAGCACAAAACAGGGAGCGGGTTGAGTCTGCCGCAGACCGATTTGATCGCAACGCGCATCGAGCGTCGCGAGGGTGGAAATGTCGCCTATGTGACGGTGACGAACGAGGCGCGGCGCAACGCGCTTCCCGTCGAAGGTAGGCTTGCGCTGGCGAACACGATGAAGGTGATCGGACACGATCCGGAGCTGCGCGTCGTGGTGTTGAGTGGCGCTGGCGACAAATCCTTCATCGGGGGCGCCAACATCAATGAGATGTCGGTGTTCCCCGATCCGGTCACGGCAGAAGAGGGAAGTCGCACCACGCATCTTGCGGGCGATGCGATCCGTCGTGTTCCGGTCCCCGTGATCGCGCGCATCAACGGCTATTGTCTCGGCGCCGGCATGGAGATCGCGGCGTCGTGCGATATGCGCGTGGCCTCGGACAACGCAATGTTCGGCATGCCGGAGGTGAAATACGGTCTGCCGTCCGGTATGGAGGCGTGTCTGCTTCCCCGTCTTATCGGCTGGGGTAAGGCGCAGGAGCTCGTATTCACTGGCGAAATGATCAGCGCGCAGGAAGCGCATCAATGGGGCTTTGTCCAGCGCTTAGTGACTCAGGAAAAGCTTGATGAGGCGACAGAACGCTGGGTATCGAGCATCCTCGCTGCGGGTCCAATCGCGATACGTATCCAGAAGGAGCTCAATCGCGACTGGGAACGCATGTCGGTAGCCGATGCGGTGCAGCAGGGTATTCGCGCCGTCGGCCGCGCACATACGACTGGCGAGCCGCGGCGCATGATGGAAGCCTATCTCGCCAAGCGTCTCAAAAAAGTAAAATAAGTCTACGCGGTCAGGGAGACGAACATGTCGTTGGAAGTGGATATCGATCAAACCGCGCATGGATTGTCGGGAAAAGAAGTCGATTATTTTCGCAGGGAAGGATTTGTCCTGCCGGAAACTGGGCTGCCGCCGGACAGCGTTGCCGAGATGCAAACTGTTGTGGAGCGCATCGTCCGCGACAATTCCGATTGGCAGAATCTGCTGCGCATGGTGCACGTTCCCAAAAGGCCGGGTCTCCTCGAAGGCGTTATCGGCGGTGAGGACGTCTTCAAGCTGATGTTTCACCCGGTGCTTCTCAGCGCCGCTGCCAGCATTCTCGGACCCAACCTCATCATGTGGGGCAGTGAGATGTTCGCGAAGCCGCCCGGCGTCGGCAAAGGCACGCCCTGGCATCAGGACTGCTACAATCCCGCGATCAAGTCCGGCAAAGGCCAAGACCGCGTAACGACGCTGATGGTTTGGATCGCCGTCGATAATGTGGACAGGGGTAACGGCTGCCTGCAGTTCATAGCCGGCTCCGGCAAGAACGGCCCGCTGACACACCAGAAGAACCCGAAAGCTGACGCACTTCTGAATTTCGAAGCCAACCCGGATCTGCTTGACCTCAACAAGGCGGTACCAGCGATCCGCAACCCAGGCCAGTTCTCAATTCACGACTACTACGTCGTGCATGGCGCAGAGGCGAACACCTCCAACCGCCGGCGTGCGGGGCTAACCTTCCACTACATTTCTGCGGAAGACTATTACGACCGCAGCAGCATGGCGGTCGGTTCAGGTCTTGCTGCGCCCGCGCCATTGGCAAAGCGTCCGATCTGGCTGGTTCTGGGCGAAAACAAAGACGAGCGCAACGATTTCGTCACTGGCCATCAAGGGCTCGAGGACCTGGACGAATGGGCAGATCAGGAGCGCAAACGCATGACACACTTGCTGTCTTAGTCGCCACAGCAATTGCCGGCGGACGCGCTAGCATAGTGGCGGATCAGGCGGTGCGGCGCGGCGGTGTTAGCGGCGTATTACTGCTGATTTTCGGATTAAGTGGTGCAGGCTAGAACGCAGCCGATCGACCACCTGTCCGCGGAAGGCGGATCACTTACTGGCCAAAGTCGCCGATGGCAAGGCCGTGGGGTTGCGCGGGCAAGCGGGCCGGAAAGCCCGGTCTGCGTCCGATCCGTGAAAACGAAAATCAAGCTTTTGGGCTGTCGCCTGGGGTGTTCCACATGTTGTGTGTTGCAATCCTCATTCTGACCCCGCGAGCCATTGGAGGTGGGTCTTGGCGGGTCCGCCATTCCCAAGCTTTGGCGCTACGACGTCCAGCGTCTCGCGCATATCACCCGCGAATCCGAATGGCGGATTGACGACCAGGAGTCCCGCTGCCGACATCCGCTCGCCGCTCGCGCCGGTATCGATGTCGATGCGGAGAAGCTTGCCAACACCGGTCTGCAGGATCTCGCCGCTGAGGGCACTCGCTGTCGCCGAGGATTTAACCGGGAACCAGACAAGCACGACGCCCGTCGCGAACCGGCGGCGAGTATCGCCCACTGCCTGCGCGGCATGTTCGAATTCGTCCGGCGCTTCATAAGGCGGATCGATCAGAACAAGCCCCCGGCGCTCAGGCGGCGGCAGTAGGCTGGGCAGTTTTTCATAGCCATCCGCTTCCATCGCGCGCGCGCGTGAAAAGGGTTTGAGCACGGCCGTGAGCGCTTTGGCTTCTGCGGGATGCTTTTCCATCGCGATGAGCCGGTCTTGCGATCGCAGCAGCTTGGCGGTGATAAGCGGTGAGCCGGGGTAGTGTGCCCCGCCGCAGCTTCGCACGAGACCCAGATAGGTGGTCAGCAATGGCGGCCCGTCATTTGCCTCATTCACGCGCACAATGCCGGACGCAGCTTCCCCGGCGCGTTTCGCTTCTTCGCCTGCGAGATCGTAGAGGCCGCGCCCAGCATGGGTGTCGATCACCGCGAAAGCTGCATTCTTCTTCTTCAGATGCGCGATGATCGAAATCAGCGCGAGATGCTTGACGACATCGGCGAAATTTCCAGCATGAAAGGCATGACGATAGTTCATATGCCCATGATGAACAAATCCGCGAACCGCGCCATACTAATCCCATGCGGGGTGAGGAAAATTTGTGCGCCAGAAACTGGCCGGTAATTGTGGCTTCTTTGGTTTTGGTCGCGGGTTGGGTCGCGGCCGTTACCGTGTCGTGGCCGGGGCATCTGTCCTACGACTCGATCGTCCAGCTGCACGACGGACGCATGGGCTTTTACCATTCGTGGCATCCGCCTGTGATGGCGTGGCTGTTGGGTATTGGCGACGCCCTTCATCCCGGCGCCGCTCTGTTTGTCCTTTTCGATTCCGCTCTGTTCTTCGGGGCTTTGCTGTCGCTGTTATGGCACAGGCCGCGCGTCTCGTGGGCAGTACCGGTTGTCGCCGCGGCCATCGCTCTACTGCCGCAATCATTCCTCTATCAAACCACGGTCTGGAAGGACGTGCTGTTCGCGAATGCCGCGATTGCCGGATTTGTCTGTCTGGCACACGCGGAGACACGCTGGACGCAATACCATGCGCGGATCGCTCTTCTTGCTGGCGCATTTATTTTCTTTGTTCTGGCGACGCTGACACGGCAGAACGGGGCCATCGTTCTGGTGGCAGGAATCTTCGCTCTTGGCGCGATAGTATGGCGCGCATCTGGCAGGAAGTTGGCCTTGTTCTATGGTGGGTCAGCATTGGCCATTTCCCTAGTTGTAGTTGTAATCGCCACGGCGGCGCTCGCTGTGCATAGCGACGATGGAGAAGGGCCGAAGGCGCAACTCAGGCTGCTCAGGCTTTATGATCTAGCTGGAGCCGTTGCGGCGCAGCCGTCGCTTCCGCTCCCACAGCTTGATGCCGACAATCCCACGCTGGCGAAACTCATTCGTAGCGACGGTGCGCGGCTCTACACACCGGTGCGCAACGACACGTTGGTAGGTTCGCAATCTCTGCAAAACGCTCTGGCGGAGACCAAACCCGCGTGGATGGCCGCGCAGTGGTACGATCTCATTTTGCAGCACCCTTTGCTTTATTTAAGGGTGCGCACCATGGATTTCGGCTGGGTGTTCCTCACGCCCGATATCGCCGCCTGCCGTCCGGTCTTTGTCGGCGTCGAGGGCCCGCGTGACGACATGGATGATCTGGGGCTCAGGCCTCGCAAGGACGCACGCGACCTTGCGCTCGAGCGTTATACCAAGGCCTTCCTGGGCACGCCGGTCTTTTCGCATTTGACCTATGCGGTTCTCGCGCTTTGCGCGCTGGTCCTGTTGCTCCTGCGCCGCGCGCCCGGCGATGTCGCCATGGCATCGATGATCGCCGCGACGTTCGCCTTCACCGCCAGTTTTTTCGTGATCTCTATCGCGTGCGACTACCGCTATCTCTATTTTCTCGATCTCGCGGCACTCGTCAGCACGTTCTACCTGGCGCTCGATGCCGCCTACCTGTTCCAGGTGGTCGCGACGTGGTCGGGATCGTTCTGGGAATTGCGCTCCGACGCGAGGAAGTCGTAGTAGCCGCACCGTCCGCCGGGGTATTCGCGGCAAATCGCCGGACGCGCGGTGTAGATCGTACAGCGGCGCTCTTCGGTGTCGAAGAAGCGGCAGATGCGCCCGAAAATCTTGTCGTCCTTACGGCGCATGGCATATTTCGCGCCGACTTCCACGCGCGTGAATTTCTTGCGGGCCTGCTCGTATGTCAGGTCGAAATGCTTGGCCAGTCTTTCGACGTCACGCTTGGTCAACTGGATCAGGGGATACGAGCAGCAATAGCCCGGACATTTCGCACAATTGTACATGACGCCACTCTGAGGGTTTAAACATTCCTTTAGCAGGATTCGCCGCCAATCAACCATGGAACCTGGCTAAAACGATTCAGTTCCCGGCGGGTCGCTCCGGCAATTCGGAACGCTTGGGTAACCATTCATAAAGCGTACACCCAAACCAAATCTTCATGGGCTCGGGGCAACAATGAAGCGCACTCAAAGAGAGGCCCGGCCAACCGGGTCAGCGCGACTTGCCGGGGATATTCAACATCACAAGAAAACCGGCGGTGCGGCCTTACTGGGTCAGCGCCCATGAGCGCGCCCAGACAAGAACCATGCTTCTCGATACGGCGCGCGCCCTGATCGTTCGGGACGGTGAGGCCGCTCTGACTCTGGGTGCCATCGCGGATGAGGCCGGTCTCGCCCGCGCGACGATTTACGGCTATTTCTCCGGCAAGCACGAGCTTCTTGCGGCGCTCGATAGAGCCCATTCCACCGAGGACGCCGCTCAACCCGCCGAGGCGCCGGATGCCGATGTGGCTCCAGATGCGCCACAGCAGCCCGACACGATTTCGCCGGACCACCAGCCCGATACGGTCATCGCGGCGCAAGAGGCGGTTCCGGCGGCTGGTATCGAACGTCAGTTCCAGACCGAGTTCGTCTTTCCGACCGAGCCTGCGGCTCCGCCGGACAACGACCCTCCCGAGGCCGCCGCGGAACCTGTTCAGGACACGTCCCAAAGCATCGAACTCGTCGAACACGCGCCGGCGAACGATGTGCCGGGAGAAGCCCATTCGGAATCTTCGCCGCCCGAACCGGATTCCGCGCCGGTGCCGGACCACCTGGCGGAAACTCCGGTCGTCGCTGGACTCAGCGAGCCGGAACCGGCCGTCAATGATGCTGCGCCCCAGGAACCCGCAATTGTTGCCTCTGACGCCGATGCGGCGGAGGCGCTGACACCCCATGAACAGGAGCGGCGTCTGCAGGCGGCGCATCTGGAGGAGATCGCGAAGCGGCTGATCCTGCCCGAGAGTGCGCTGAAAGAAGGTACGGATGCCATCATCTCGCGGCTCGAAACGCGCCTGCGGGTTCTGGAGCGTTCCATCTCGGGGCTTGAAGCACGCCAGGCGGCCATTCCCGACGAGACTGCGAACAAGATCAAACCGATCGCGGATATGGTGACGCAACTTCAGTCGCGCGCCGATGCGATGGAGGACCGCCAGCGTCAGGCGTTGGCCGAGTTGCGCCTGAGCATCCATGAACTTACCGCCCGGCAAAATGCCTTGGGTGCGACCACCCTTGTCACCGTTCCCGAAATGCCGGTTTGGGCCGAGGAAGCCCCTGCGCCCGCCAAAGCGGAGGAGACGCCAATCGCCGCGACTCCTGCTGAAAAGTCCGAGGAAGAGAAAGCCGCCGAGAATGCGCGCACCGCTTATCTCTCCACCGCCAGGAATCTCGCGAAGGAAGGTGCGCGGCAGGCCGCGGAACGCGAAAGCCAGATCGAGGAAGATCAGCGCCGCCGCCGCCGCCATCTGCTGATGGCCGCCACCGTTGCCGGTCTCTGCCTCTTCACAGTCGGCACGCTCTTCGTATTTCGCCCGGGGCCGCATGGCGTCAGCGTTGCGCAATCGAAGGCCATCTCGCGCGTCGCCGTCCAGAAGAACCGCAGTGCTTTCGTCTCTGCGGCGCCGCTCGATCGCCTCACGGCCCTGGCCGATCGCGGCGACGCCAGGGCCGAACTGGTTGTCGGTCTCAAATATCTCAAGGGCGACGGTGTGCCGGCGAGCGACAAGGATGCGGCGCGCTGGTTCGAGCGTGCGGCCAACGCCGGCAACGCGGTCGCGCAAAACCATCTGGGTGCGCTCTATCAGGCGGGACGAGGCGTGCCTGCCGACATGAACCAGGCCACACATTGGTATGAAGCTGCAGCGATGCAGGGCGACCGCCATGCCATGAGCAATCTCGCGGTGCTCTATGCGGGCGGTGGTGGCGGAACCAAGAATTTTGCCGAGGCAGCGCGCTGGTTCCAGCGCTCTGCCGAACTCGGCTATGTCGATGCGCAGTTCGATCTGGCTGTGCTGTTCGAGCGCGGCGATGGTGTTCCGCAAAGCCTGCTCGATGCCTACAAATGGTATTCCGTCGCGGCGGCCGCAGGTGATCCAGTCGCCAAGACGCGCGCCGACGCCATTGCGACACAGGTATCGTCGGAAGAACTGCAGGCCGCACAGATCGTGGCCGCAAATTTCAAGCCGCGCCCGATGAACCGCGCTACCAATGACATTCCGACCATGGCGGAGATACTGGCCTCGCGCTAGCGATCCCTATTGTGACGTCGCGCCCCAGCGCTGGAACGATGCCGTGCAATTGGGCGGCAATGTCCATTCGACCTTGTCTGCGTTCTTCGGCATGCCCTTGTAACCGGGGTTCAACATCGATTGCGACGCACGGATACCGATGGGCCAGCGTGATTTGATGAATGCGATCACGGCGACGATGTCATCGTCGCTCAGCCTTTTGTCGAAGGCCGGCATGAATGAGACGATTTCCTTCGGTGTTGTCGAGAACTTCCCGGTCTTGACGACCGTGAAAAGTTCGTCGTCGCCGTGCTGCCAGGTGTGGCCGGTGGAATCGTGCGCCGGAGCGCGGCGGCCCTCGTACTGATCGCGGAGTTGCCAGAGCGCCTGGCCCTGAAGCCTGCGGCCATGACAGTTCGCGCAGTTCTGCGCATAAACGAGTGCGCCTTGATCGGTCAGCGCGTCATTGTCGGCATCGGCAAAATGCGATGGCGCAGGTGTCGCCGCGATAACCGTCATGCCGGTAAAAGCCGGTATGGAAATCGTAGCGATCAACAGCAAGCGTCTCAGCAGCCTGGCTCCTATTTATCCAGTTTGCGCAGATCGTCGATAAGCGGATGGCCGGGGAGGTCGCCGGTCAAGAGTTCTTTGAACTTACCCTTGGGATCGATCACATAGATATAGGAGCTGTGATCCACCGTGTACTGGCCGTTGCCCAGGCTGCGGGGACGGTAATAGACGTGGAAAGACTTGGCGGCTTCCTCGATATCATCCGGCTCGCCGCGCAGCCCTGCGATCTTCGGATTGAAGGACTTCATGTAGTCCTTCAAGACCGCGGTCTTGTCGCGCGCGGGGTCAAGGGTGATGAACACGGCCTGGAAATCCTTGGCCTTGGGGCCCAGCGCATCGAAGGCAGCGCCGATCTGGCTCAAGGTCGTGGGACAGACATCCGGGCAAAACGTATAGCCGAAATAGATCAGCAGCCATTTGCCCTGATAATCGGTGTTGCTGACGGTCTTGCCATCCAGCGTCTCAAGCGAGAAGTGGCCGTTGACCGGCGGCGGCGTTTCGTCGTCGGCGAAAACGGCTACCGGGGCAAGCGCCATCGCCAGGATAAACCCGAACGTACGCGGTGCGCTGCGCAAGCTACGCATGTTTTCCCAATGTCTTGGGCAGAACCCGGATCTTCGCCATCATGCCGCCGTCCTCATGCTGAAGAATATGGCAGTGATACACGAAATCTCCCACGACAGGTCCGCGAAAATCCATGCGCACCTTGATGCTGGGGTATTTTCCGATCTGGTCCCAATAAGGCACCTGGTATGTGTCATAAAACTGGCGTTGCTCTTTCGGCACGGGCACGCCGTTGACCGCCAGTAGCAGGTAATGGATCTGGTGCATGTGGAATTCGTGCACTTCGGCCGCCTGGTTCTGAATGATCCAGTCCTCAACCGCGCCCTGGGTCGTGGTGATCGCCGGGGGATCGTTGACATCGAATTTCTTCGGTTGTTGTCCCTTGACCGTGATGAAGAAATTCACGCTCGCGGCGCCCTGATTGTGCGGCCCCTTTTTATCGACGTGGCTGAATGTCTCGGAGAAATAGAGATGGCGGACAACCGAAGGCTTGATCCGCTCAAGGCCCGAGAAACGTTGCGGATTGGCCGGGCCGGTCGCCTTTCCAACTCTCAGACCCAGCGGGTCCGCCGTCAACTGGATGTCGGCGATGGGGCGGCCGGGAAGGCTGTCGCCCAAGGGACCGCTGTCGATGGCGATGGTTGAGAGTCGGGCCATCCTCACATCGGCTGTCGGGGCTGTGACGATGAACTCGACGCGCCCGGCGGGCGGAATAAGGATATCGTTCTGAGTGACGATGACACCCTCATGTTTGCCGTCCTGCGATCCGGTCGGCACGCCGTCGAAACCCACGATTTGAAGCGGCTGCTGCACGCCGTCATAGGTAAGCTGGATGTGGAAGATGGAGTTCGCGGACGCGTTCACGACGCGCCAGAATTCTTTTTGACCCGCCTGCATCTTGACGATCGCCGGGCGATAGTTCGGAAAAGTCACCGGCACGTAGTTGAGCGACAGATCCCAGAACGGCTCGGGCCCCGGATCCTTTTCGCTGTTGACATTGCCCTGATAGATCGTGGGCATGTCGCGCAGAAGCAGCACGCGCTGCGGCAGGCCGACAACCGCGCCCTGAAGGTTTTCGATCCCTTCGACGACAATCGCGCCGCAGGCGCCGCCGTCAACGGCGATCGACGAGATGCCGTGCACATGCGGATGATACCAGTACATTCCCGGCGGCTCGTCCTTGGGAATGTGGATCGAATATTTGAAGGTCTCGCCCGAATTGATGAGCGTGCGGACCACTTCGTCGCTATGACAGGTCGGCGACGTATTGGTGCCGTGAAAATGGACGTTGACGGACGTCAACGTCATCACGGCGTTGCCGCAGACATCCGTGCCGTTCGATATTACTTCGGCGCCGTTGCCCGTGCCGACGGCAGGGAGCGTATTGGTGACCGTCATCTCGATCTTGTCGCCGGGATTGACGTGCAGGGTAGGGTTCTCAAGCCCGTCATCGGTGACAAAGCAGAAGAGCACGCGCCCTTCGTTGTCCACCGAGGTATGATAGCTGAAATTGATCTTTAGAACGCCGTTCTCGCTGAAAAGATCGGGTGGTGGCTGGACAGTCTCGCCCGGGCCCGGACGCGGACACACACCGCCGTCCTGCGCCGCGCGCGCGTGCTCCGGAACAAAGGCGCATAGAAAGAGCGCAAGAAGCAGCCACTGAATTCCGTTCCTCATGGGATACTCCTTGCTATCTGCTGCAGGCGTCGGGATCAGGTCTTGCCTTTCGGCAGAACCTCGATCTTGGCCATCATGCCGCCGTCCTCATGATCGAGGATGTGGCAGTGATAGACGAAGTCACCGACGACCGCGCCGCGGAAATCCATTTTCACCTTGATGTAGGGAAAAGTTTCCGAGATCCCATCCCAATAGGGAACCTGGAATGTATCGTGGAACTGTTGCTGATCTTTCGGGATCTTCACGCCGCTTATTTCTTCGACCAGGAAGTGGATCTGGTGAATGTGTAATTCGTGAACCTCTGCCGTGCGGTTCTGAATCGTCCACTCTTCGACCGCGCCTCTGTTGGTGGTGATCGCCGGCGGTTCATTGGGATCGAACAGCCGGTTCTGCTGGCCATCGACGGTGATGTAGAAGTTCACCGGTTCTGCGGCCGGCGGGCCAACTCTGTTCTT
>CAZCJI010000054.1:0-12005 GCA_964498625.1 uncultured Rhizobium sp. | reverse complement strand
AGCGCTGGAAGTATTTGAAATTGGGTTTGGAAAAACATCTGCGTGAATTCATGCAGGAGCCACATTCTCAAATGGTTCGAAAGTCTTTTGGCGGCGGATTCGAGGTCGAGATATTTCCGTCCTCGATTAAATGGTCATCCTTTTTTGTTCCAGCAGGAAGTAGTGACAGTGAAGCTGGCGGTTTTGTTCTTCAGGAGATTGAGCGAAACCTGGACTACTGCATTGCCGAAAAGTCCAGAAAAATAAAAAAAGCGAAGGCTGACTACCCGGAATGGTGGCTCGTTCTTATCGACTTAGTTGGTTATGGACTCGATGACTTGGATAGAAAACAATTTCGTGAATTCGTCCATGTTGAAAAACGTGAATTCAAGAAAGTTGTGCTCTTAGAGCCTCGAAGCGGCGGGCGGTCCTTCGAAATATAATCCACTGAGCCACTCAAGCAGGACGGAACCATGACCACCAACACCCGCATCGTTCTCTCAAGCGACCATGCCGCCATCGCGCTGCGTCAGGCGATTGCGGCGCATGTCGCTACGCGCGGGTGGGTGGCGGTGGATATCGGGCCGACCACAACAGAGAGCACGCATTATCCGGCGCATGGCGAGGCGGCGGCGCGGCGTGTGGCATCGGGCGATTGCCGGTTCGGCATCGTGCTGTGCGGCACCCGTGCGTTATTATTGCCGTCTTGATTTGGACCATTAATTGGTCCATATTCCTTCCATGCGCGTGACCGTCACAGAGGCCAAAGGCCAGCTCACCGAACTCGTCCGCCGCGCGGAGCGGGGCGAGGAGGTGGTGCTCACGCGTCATGGGCAGGCGGCGGCACGGATCGTTCCCGCCGCCGGCAAGCCGACAGCGGCTGAAAAGATGGCCGCGATGGAGGCCATTCAGAAGCGCGCGGCGAAAAAGGCAAAACCAGGCCCGAGCGCGGCGCGCAGCCAGGATTTCCTCTACGACGAGTACGGACTGCCCAAGTGATCGCCGTCGATACGTCGGCGCTTATGGCGATCCTTCTGCGCGAACCGTTTGCCGACGAATGCAAAGCGGCTCTCGGCGCTGACGACCATCCGCTGATCTCGGCCGGGACGTTGACTGAAGCTTTGATCGTGGCTGGCGCGCGCGGCTTGCACGCCGAGATGGACGATCTGATCAACCGGGTTGGATGTGAGATTATTCCCGTGACTGCCGATGCGGCGCGCCGCGCGGCGACCGCCCATGCGCGCTGGGGCAGGGGCGCGAAAACGGCAGGACTCAATTTCGGTGACTGCTTCGCCTATGACGTGGCAAAGCAAAACCGCTGCCCGCTACTCTATGTCGGGCGTGACTTCGCGAAGACAGATGTGAAGAGCGCTCTCTCTCCATGATCCCCTCCAACCGCATCGTTCTCTCCAGCGATCATGCCGCCATCGCGCTGCGGCAGGCGATCGCCGCGCATGTCTCCGCGCGCGGGTGGGTGGCGGTGGATATCGGGCCGACCACAACAGAGAGCACGCATTATCCGGCGCATGGCGAGGCGGCGGCGCGGCGCGTGGCGTCGGGCGATTGCCGGTTCGGCATCGTGCTGTGCGGCACCGGGCAGGGGATCATGATGGCGGCGAACAAGATCAGGGGCATCCGCTGCGGCGTGTGCGCCGATCCGTTCTCTGCGCGCATGATCCGCCAGCACAACGACGCCAACATGCTGGCGCTCGGCGCGCGCGTGGTGGGCGAGGGCCTCGCGTTCGAGATCGTGGATGCGTTCCTCACCGCTGAGTTCGAAGGCGGCCGCCACGCGACGCGGGTGGAGATGATCGCGGCGCTGGAAGGATAAAGGCATGGCCAAAATCGTTTACGGACTGCATGTGTCGCTGGATGGCTATGTCGACCACATGGCGATGGGGCCGCCGGCGCCGGCGCTCTTTCGGTACTTCATCGAGCATATGCGCGGCGTGACCGGCAGCGTGTATGGCCGCCGCATGTATGAGGTGATGCGCTATTGGGATGAAGAGCAGCCCGATTGGGACGCGGACGATCGCGAATTCGCAATCGCGTGGCGGAGCAAGCCGAAATGGGTGATGTCGCGCGCGCTGAAATCGACCGGCCCCAACGCCACGCTCTTCACGGATGGCGTCGCGGCGGTGCGCGATCTGAAGGCGCGGCACGGCGGCGAGATCGAAGTCGCCGGGCCTGACCTGGCGCGGAGCCTGGGCGATGCCGGCCTGATCGATGAATACCGGCTGTACCTCCGCCCCGTCGTGCTGGGCTCCGGCAAGCCGTTCTTCGCCGGCCCGCGCCCGCCGCTCCGCCTCGTCGCCAGCGAACAGATCGGCGAAGATGTGGTCCGGCTGACCTACGCTCCGGCCTGATGGGCGAAAATGACCACGCAAAAACAAATCGAAAAATATATTGTGAGCCAGCCTGAGCAGAAGCGCAGCGACATGCGGGCGCTGCACCGTCTCATTCTGAAGACGATGCCGCGATGTAAATTGTGGTTCCTGGACGGCAAAAACGAAGACGGTAAAATTGTCTCCAACCCGAATATCGGATACGGCCTTCGCACCATAGAATACGCAAATGGCAAGGCGCGGGAGTTCTATCGGATCGGGCTCAGCGCGAACACGACGGGTATCTCGGTCTACATCCTCGGCCTTGAAGACAAGACATATCTCGCCAAGGCATTCGGAAAGAAACTCGGCAAGGCGAGCGTGACCGGGTATTGCATCAAGTTCAAAGCATTAAAGGATATCGACATCGATACGCTTGTGGCGGCCATACGATACGGCGTCGAGGCGACGCGCGAGAATTGAATTTCCAACCGGGAGACGACCGCCGCTTTATGCAATTTGTGATCGTCCGCAGGCTTGAAACGCTGTCGCCGCGAACCCATATCCGGGAGCTGGTTTGGCGTGAACGGATATGAGGTGTTGCATCAGCGGAACGGATACCCCTCCCGAAAGAATCCTGGTTCGAATGAGGGGGGAAGGGGGAGGGGGATGTCGCCGAAATGAAAAACGACTGCTCACCCTTTGCCGAAACCGCAACATCTTGTGCCCTGTTGCATAAGCGGATGGGGTACCCCCCTTTCCGGAAAATTGAGGTTCGAATATCGCGTGAGAGAAAATTGTTGAGAACGCGATATTAAATCTCAAGCGGTAGCGGTTTTGCTCTTCGCGCCATCAAGGTCTTGAATTCCATCCGCTGCGCGGCGACGCTCCGCTCCGGATGGCATGGATCGGAGACAGGCTATGAAGCCCACCATCACCGCGTTCCAGCGCGGGTTCGCGGCGCCGCTGGCGGTCTTCACCGCCGCATCAGGTGTTTGAACATGGCAGGCAGGCACGTCGCATTGTATTTCGCCTGGAGCCGGCCCGATGAGGTCGCGGCGCCGCTCGGCGTGTTGGATAACCGCTTTCCGGCCCTGTTCGAACTACGCCGGATGTTCTGGCCGCGCTATGAGCAATTCGCCGATCCGGAGAAATTCGATCAGGGCATCGGCGGCTTTCTTGACCATATTCAGCTCGCGAATTTCACGCATTTTGCGGAACTGGCATCGTCGTGGACCGGAAATCCCGTCCGCATCGCCGAGCGCAGGAAGAATGGCGCGGTGCAGTCACTCGATGCCGCGTTTCTCGCCGGCGTCGATACGCTCATCGTCATCAGCTTTGACTCGTCGCGGACCGGACAACACGCGAGCGATACGGAAATCGCTGCCGTGCGCGCGTTTCTCGACCACCCCAACCACACGCTGTTCGTTTGCCCTCATCACGACATAGGCGATGTGGATGGCCTGCCCGAGAGCGAATGGCTGACGCGGCAGGAACTCGAATTCCATCATCATGGCGATCACGCCATTCCGGCGCGGCAATGCTTCGGGGATTTCGGGATTTCACTTCTGGGCGGGCTCGGATTTGCTGTGAGAAACCGCTTCGGATTGCGCCCCCTGAAGTTGCCGGACGGTTCGCCGGCTCCACTGGAAATCGCCGCCGAGTTCGACCGGTTCGGATTGATGGATGGGGTTGCGACTTTCAATCTCCATGCGCACCTGCCGCATTTCGAGAGACTGGGCGACAGCGCGGAAAATCTGGATGTGCTCGCGCGCCAGCAGATCGATCTCAACGCGCCGCCACACCCGTTCACGATAGAGGGACGGCGTGACTTCGATGCTCTGCTGCAATCGAAGGCCGGGGTGGTTCCCGGTTGTGTGCTGATCTGCGATACGACGATCTTCAGTTCGACCGCAGGCGGTATCGACAGTTTGGAGCGCTTCTGGCGAAACGTCACAATGTTGAGAACCTAGCGTCACGCTCAGGTCTGAAGGACTTTTCGAAGCGACTTCTCGATCTGGCCGCGGCAGTAGAAGTCGCCATAGTCTTCGCGCGCTTTCCGGGCGAGGTCGGCCAGCGGCGGTAACGCGGCAACACGCTCTGCTAATCCGGCGGTCATCGGCGCCGTGCGCCTTAAGATCGTACCGATCCTCTTGAAACGTTCCATCATGGTCGACCACAGCGTTGCTGTTATGACATCCGCGATGCCCGGCTCGCCGCCGCCGAGGAGAAACCCGCTGCCGGCTTTCAATCCATGTCGGCGTCCGGTCTCTTCCCAGAACGACATCCAGCGCTTCAGACGCGGAACGAATTCCTCCCAGTGCTTGTCGGTCCACATCTGTCGCCCGCCATCGAGTGTGATCTCGTCGATTACATCGTTGGCGTCGCATACGATCTTCATCGTCAAAGCGCGCAGCCCAGGGGTCTCCGGGAGGAGGTCTAAAGTCTCACCGAGGTAGAGAATGATTGCCGGCATTTCGGCGATCGCGAAATTCGCCTTGTGATCGATCAGCAGTGGCGGGCCCATGAACGGCACCGGCATCTTCTTCACCGGCGCGCTCATCTGCCTTGATATTGCTTCGTCTCCGGCTTCGTCCCAGGTCTTTCCGGCATGGGCGAGCACCGCGCGCACGAATTGCCCGCGAAAGGGTGCGGACCAGTAATACAGTGTGTAATCTGACATCGTCGGATCCCTATGTGATCGCACCATCATAACACCGCGCAGCTCGTCGGGTTTCGTGATAGTCTCATGTATTCCTTGTTGGGGGACATTTTGAAACTGCATATACTTGTAGGCGCCGCCTTGTTGGTCGGGATTGTGGCACCAGCCTTCGCGGCCGACGACGCCCCGCTCACGCGCATGGCGCTGTGCCAGGATTCATGGGTGGAATGGACCAAGAAAGACACGAAGGCATTCGAGGCTTTCCGTGCGCATTTCCTCGGTGAGTTCGCGCGCCACTACAACGACCCCTACATGCTCCCCAAGACAAATGTGTCCATACTGGGAATTCAGGTGGCGCAGGGATTTCCAGATAGCGTCGGCATGGGCGTCGGGTTTTCGCTCACCGTCGATGTGCCGTTCGACAAGGCGCGCGACGCGATCGAAAAGGCTTTGGCCAAGAAGCTCGTCCATTGTGAGAATAGCGACAACATGAAGAGTTGCGAGCTTGAGGTCGCGCCGCAGCGCACGGTCACGTTGATGGCCGACGATAGCCCCAAAAGTCGTCAAACGTTGATAGGCTGTTATTATTTCTATGAGAAGTGACTCGCATCAAAGGGCAAAACCGTGAATCCTTTTCCAGAAGACATCTTCACCGAACAGGAAGATGTCGATCCCGACACCCTCGCCAATCTCGGTCCGCTGCGCAGGCTTGCTGGCATCTGGCAGAGCAGCAAGGGCGTCGATCTGAATCCAAAGGCCGCCGGACCGGAGCGGCGCAATTACATCGAGCGCATTGAGATGCAGCCCATCGACCCGCAGGCGAACGGGCCGCAGTTGCTCTATGGATTGCGCTATCACATCCATATCAACACACCGGAAGAAGAGATCACGTTTCACGATCAGGTCGGCTACTGGCTGTGGGAGCGGGAGACAGGCCTGGTGCTGCAATCACTCACCATTCCGCGCGGTCAGATCGTGCTCGCGTCCGGTCACGCCAAACCAGATGACACGACGCTGGTTGTGAGTGCGGCGCGCGGCCAGATGAATTACGGCATCTGCTCGACCGATTTTCTCGAATACGCATTCCGCACGGATTCTTATCGTCTCGAAATCACTTTCAACGCCGACGGCAGTTGGAGCTATGTCTCCGACACCATGCTGACCGTTCGGGGGCAGAAGGAGCCGTTTCGGCATCGCGACGTGAACACGCTGACGAAAATCGGAGAGCCGACTCCGAACCCGCTGTTCCTGATCGTGAACGGTCATAAATAGCGCTTCAAATATCGTACGGGAATTGCTGGCCGCGGCCTTGCGATGAGCGTATTTTCGTCATCGATGTCAGTCCAGGATCAACCTCTCGCCATGACCGCCTCGGCAGCTCTGGCCGTTCAGGCCCGCGCTCTGTCGGTGCGCGCGGTCATGATCAGCGACCGCCTGGTCGTCGATCGTTCGCGCTATAGCGGCGTCGTCTCCACCGCGCCGTTCTGTTACCGCGAGGGCGACGGTTATGTTGTCGTGTTCCGCTATGGCGTCGTCGTATTCGTCGGGTTGACCGACGAGGAAGAAAAGAAAGCGCTCTCGCAATTTCTCGCCGAAGCGACGGCTGCTCTTCCCGTCGAGGAAGAGCGGGTCGGCCTCGAGATTCATGCCGGCGATGAGGAGGGTGCGACCGCCAATGGCATTTTCCACATCCGCGAGCTGAGCGTCGCACACGTTCTGGTGCTCGGCGACATTCTCGCCAAAAGCGTGGCGCTCGCGCGCTATGAACGCGAGATCGCATCGGTCTTCGACACCATCGAGCCGGAAGCGAGCAGGCTCGCGGTCAGCGGCCGGCTGCCAAAGTCGCGCAAGGCGCTGTTGCAGCTGATCGGCAGCGCCTTACTCGCGCAACATCGCGTCTCTGGCCGCATCGCCTTCGCCGAGAAACCCGACGTGTTGTGGGAACATCCCGAACTCGGGCGGCTCTACGCGCGGCTCGAGGACGAATATGAGATCATAGAGCGCGGCACCCTGCTCAACGGTAAAGTGACGGTGGTGGGCAGCGCGGCCGAGACCTTCACCGACATGATGGATACCGCGCGCTCCGCCCGGCTGGAACTGCTGATTGTTTTGCTCATCCTTGCCGAGTTGATTATTGGCGCTGCGGCGTTGTTCCGTCCCTGAGTTGTCTGCATCCAATTGGCCCACCGGCGGCTACCAAGTATCGAACTGGGCGAGGATTGGCCCCACCAACGAAGGGATGCGACGATGATTGAGCTTTTCCGAGAGTTTTTCTGGTTGATTTTCCCGATTCTGGGCATGGGGATCGCGTTCATGGCTGTGGCCGGCGAGTTCGGGCGGCAAAAGAAGGCACTGGAGGTGCTGCGCACCTACGCCGAGAAAGGTGTCGAACCTCCGGCGAGCGTTCTGGCGGTGCTCAGCCGCGCGAGTTCCGAGAAGAAGAAGAATCCGAAGGCGAGCTTCGCGTTTTTCACGATCATGGCTTTGGGGTTCATCTTCACAGCGGGCTGGTTCAACGCTACCGGCGGCGGTTGGCCATTTGTGCTCGGCTTCGCCATCACCTCGTTCGTCATGGCCGCGCTGGCAGTGTCCAATCTCGTTCAGGCGTTGAGCAAAAACTCCGCGCATGACGCATGACAGCGATGCCGCGCTTGTTGCCGGGGCACGGGCTGGGTCGGTGGCCGATCTGTCGCGGCTTGTCGACCGGCATCAGCAGGTCGTGCGCGCGTTTCTCGCACGCATCACCGGCAATCGCGACGAGGCAGAGGACCTTGCGCAGGAAACGTTCCTCACCATGTGCTCTCAACTCGCGCGCTATCGCGGCGATGCCAGTGTGCGGACATGGCTGTGTGCGATCGCGTGGCGCAAGGCGAAGAGTGCGCGGCGTTCGTTCTTTCGTGCGCGGGCGCGGGACACCCAGTATGCCGACCAGGCGGAGCTTGAACGGCCGGGCGAAATCGCTGCGGAAGAATCGATGGCTCTGAAAACAGCACTGAAATCCTTGCCTCTCGAACAGCGCGCAGCAGTTGTGCTGTGTCTGTCGGAGGATTTTTCGCATGCGGACGCTGCACAGGCTCTGGGACTTCCGCTCGGAACGGTGAAGTCGCATGTTGCGCGTGGCCGTGCCAAACTGCTCGCGGTTCTCGGAGAAAAATCATGAGCGAGGCCGAAGCAAAACTCGCCGCGTTCTGGCGCGAAGATCGTCCCCGGGTGCCGGATGCCGCGTTTCGCCTTGCGGTGCTCGAGCGCCGGGCACGACGGCGGTTCTATCTATATTCGGGATCGGTGGTTGCGGGCGGGATGTTGGCCGCGGGATGCATGGCGGCCATCGCGCCGGAGCTTTCGGCCTTGAGCGTGTCGCCGCCACTGCCGGGAGCGGTCCCGCTCGCGTCGATGGTCGTGACGGGCGCGTGCATGCTGTTGGCGTACACGCGCAGCCGCCAAGTGTTCTGAGTTTCAATTCGGAATGTGCGGCTCCACTAGCTTCACGAGATTTTCCAGCGATTGCTGCCAGCCGAGGTAACAAGCTTCCACCGGGATCATATCCGGTATGCCGTCCTGCACGATCGAGACGTCCGTGCCGACCGCGACCTTTTTCAGGATCACGGTCACTTCCATCTCGCCGGGCAGGTTGGGGTCGTCAAATTTGTCCGTGTAACGAAGCTTCTTGTCGGGCACGAGTTCGCGATACTCGCCGCCGAAGGAATGACTGTTCCCGGTCGTGAAGTTGCGGAACGACATGCGGAACGTTCCGCCCACCCTGACCTCCTGATGATGCGAGGTCGCCGCGAAGCCATGGGGCGGAAGCCACTTCGTCAGGGCGTCGGGCTCGAGAAAGGCGCGATAGACCTTGTCGGGCGTGGTCGCGATGACGCGATGCAGGCGGACGGTGCCGGGCATTGTTCTTTCCTATTCTTGAAGGGCATTCAGCGGCCGGGTATCGGCATCACCGGCATGACTTCGACGCCTTCGCCGGGGAAGATCGTGAACTGCGGATGCTTCTCGAACAGCTTGGCCGCGGCTTCATGCGAATCCGCGCGCACGACCACGAACCCACCGAGATTGTTGGAGATATCCGCAATGCCGCTGGCCGACACTTTCTTGGTCTTGCCCAGCGGGCCGCCTTCGCCGACGACAACGTCCTTGTGTTTTTCCATCCACGCGCCCCACGCAGCAATGCCATCCATTTCCTTCGCTTTGCGTTCGACTTCCGGCATCGCCATCCATTCCTTGAAGCGCGGAGAATTCATGTTGCCGGTGAAGACTGCGAGATAGTTGGTCATGATGATGTCCCTCTCTTGGTTTTGCCCTTGTTCTGTTGGGCGTTGAACAAAAGTTCGATGTAGCGGCGCAAATGATCGACGCTCGAGATCGCGATCGCGGCACCGCCTTTGGCTTTCGCGAGGATGAACGCGCCCTGCAGCACAGCTTGCGTGTGCAGCGCGAGGCTCTGTGGCGTGAAGCCACCCTTGACGCCATGGAGATTCATCGCCTGGGCGATATCGTTTTCAAGCTTTGCGGCGTGGCCGCTGATGCTGGCATCGCAGGCGCCGCGAATGGCGGGATGGGTTTCGTAGGTTTCCTGCACCATCGTTCCGACCAGACAACTGAAGTCCTGCACCCCGCCTTTGATCAACGCGCGGCGGAAATCGATGTAGCCGAACACGCGGTCGAGCGGATTCCCCGGCGTATGATAGGGCGCTGATGCGAAGAGCTCGCTGGTCGTCTCAGACCAATAATTCGCGGCAGCGACCGCGAGCGCTTCCTTGTCATTGAAATGATGGAAGAAAGAACCCTTTGCGACGCCGGCGCGCGCGCACAGCTCATCGACTGTGGTGGCGGAATACCCTTTCTCGCGAATAACAGACAGGGCCGCATCCAGCAGCTTCTGGCGAGCCGGCGCCACACGGATTTGGGTCGGCGGATTGTCCATGCCTGAGTTATACCGACTAGTCGGTACAGTCTCAACAGGATTCGGCTTTTTCTGCGGCAAGGCCGAAGAAATGAATCTGTGTCATGACAGATTCAACTCTTTCCTCTAAGAATCAGGCGAAAATTTCGCGATCACGCCGGATGACCCCGCCAAAGCAGAAAACCATTACCACAGAAGATCTTAGCCCGCTGGGACCGGGGGCCGAAGAGGTGCTTGTGGAGGTTTTTACAACCCAGCAATCAGCGCTCCCCCCCGCTATCGATCCGGCGTCCCCCGAGCGCTTCATCAACCGCGAACTCTCTTGGCTCGCGTTCAACCGGCGTGTTCTGGAAGAGGCTCAGAATGTCCGCCATCCGCTCCTGGAGCGGCTGCGTTTCTTGTCGATCTCGGCATCGAACCTTGACGAGTTTTACATGGTTCGCGTTGCCGGTCTGAAGGGCATGGTCGAGGCGAATGTCACGACGCCGAGCGATGACGGGCTGTCGCCGGCAGAACAACTTGCGGAAGTCGATGCGGCGGCCGGACAGTTGATCGCCGATCAGCAATCTGTTTGGGCTGTGCTCAACACTGAGCTGCGGGACGCCGGAATTTCGGTCATTGGGCCAAAGGAGCTGACGGTAACCGATCACGAATGGCTCGATAAGCAATTTCGCAATCAGATATTCCCTGTTTTGACGCCGCTCGCGATCGACCCGGCGCATCCTTTTCCTTTCATCCCGAATCTCGGCTTCACGCTGGCGCTGAAACTGACGCGCAAGGACGGCAAGCACGTCATGGCGCTGCTTCCGGTGCCGCCGCAGTTGCAGAGATTCTGGAGGCTCCCGAGCGCGGACAAGACCGTGCGCTTCCTGCCGTTGGAAGATGTCATCGGCCTTTACCTCGACAAGCTTTTTCCCGGGCATGCCGTCAACGGCAGTGGCCTGTTCCGGATCTTGCGCGACAGCGACGTAGAACTTGAGGAAGAGGCTGAAGATCTCGCGCGTCAGTTCGAGACGCTGCTCAAACGCCGCCGCCGCGGCGACGTCATTCACATGAAATGCAGCAAGTCGATGCCCGACGACCTGCGAGAGTTTATCTGCGATCATCTTAAACTTGAGGACAGCGAATTGGTGCTGATCGAGCATCTGCTGGGTCTCTCAGACCTGCGCAAGCTCATCCTCGATGAACGCGCCGACCTTCAGTTCAAGCCTTATCTGGCGCGGTTCCCGGAACGCATCCGCGATCACGGCGGCGACTGCTTCGCCGCGATCCGCGCCAAGGACATTCTCGTCCATCACCCGTTCGAGAGCTTCGATGTGGTGGTGCAGTTCCTGCGCCAGGCGGCGGCCGATCCCGACGTCGTGGCAATCAAACAGACGCTTTATCGCACCAGCCATGACAGCCCGATTGTCAGCGCGCTGATCGAGGCGGCCGACGCGGGCAAGTCCGTCACTGCGCTGGTCGAGCTGAAAGCGCGCTTCGACGAGGCGGCCAATATCAAATGGGCACGCGATCTGGAGCGTGCGGGCGTCCAGGTCGTCTATGGCTTCATAGAATTGAAGACACACGCCAAGGTCAGTCTCGTCGTGCGGCGTGAGAGCGGCTCGCTGCACACTTATGTGCATTTCGGCACGGGCAATTATCATCCGACAACAGCCAAGGTTTATACCGATCTGTCGCTGTTCAGCGCCGACCGAGCGCTTGGTCGCGATGCCGCACAGCTTTTCAATTACATCACGGGCTACGCCGAACCGGTGGCGCTGGAGAAGATCGCGATCTCTCCGCTCACGCTGCGCGGCCGGCTGGTCGATTGTATTCAGGAAGAGATGATTCACGCGCGGTCCGGTAAGCCGGCCGCGATCTGGATCAAACTGAACTCGCTGGTCGATCCCGGCATCATCGATGCGCTCTATCTCGCCAGCCAGGCCGGCGTGCAGATCGATCTCGTTGTGCGCGGCATCTGTTGTCTGCGCGCCGGCGTTCCAGGGCTTTCGGACAACATCCGGGTGAAGAGCATCGTCGGCCGTTTCCTGGAACATGGCCGCATCGTCTGTTTCGGCAATGGACACGGGCTCCCTTCGGCCAAGTCGCGCGTTTACATCTCTTCGGCGGACTGGATGCCCCGCAA
>CAZCJI010000053.1:0-12033 GCA_964498625.1 uncultured Rhizobium sp. | reverse complement strand
CAAGCAGCGCAGTCGGATGGAGTTTGCGTGTGTAAAGCCCGAGGATCACGGACGGCAGGGTCTGGATGATCCAGATCCCGCCCAGCAATTGCAGCTGTATCGCATATTGTGTCGGAAGCTCGATGACGAAGAACAGCGCGCCGAGCTTGACCACCAGCGACACGATCTTGGCGACATCGCATTCGTGCTTGGCGCCGGCGTTCGGAGCGAAGAATTCCTTGTAGATGTTGCGGGTGAAGAGGTTGGCGCAGGCGATGGACATGATCGCCGCCGGAACGAGCGCGCCTATGGCAATGGCGGCAAAGGCGATGCCGACAAACCACGCTGGGAACGAATGCAGGAAGAGCGCGGGCACGGCGAAATTGTTGCCGAACGCCTTAAACCCGTTGGCGTATTCCGGCATCGCCTTGACGCCGGCCGCCACCGCCATGAAGCCGAGCAGTGCGATCAGTCCGAGCGCGAAGGAGTAGGCCGGCAGGATCACGGCATTGCGCTGCACTGCCCATTTGCTTGAAGAGCTTAGAAGTCCCGTCATCGAATGCGGATACAGCAGCAGCGCCAGCGCCGAGCCAAGGCCCAGCGTCGCATAGGCCGATTGCGGGCCGAGGTTTCCGGGTTTGCCGGCGGCGAGAAGCAACGCTTTCGGATCGACGCTCGCGAAGATTTTCGCATAGCCGCCGAGTTCGGCGGGGATTACGATCACGGCCGCGAGCACGGTGATATAGAGCAGCGCATCCTTCACCATCGCGATCATCGCCGGCGCGCGAAGCCCGCTATTGTAGGTATAGACCGCCAACACGACAAAGGCGATCAAGAGCGGCGCCTCGGGAATGGCGATGCCACCGATCGTGAACGTCATCGGGATCCCCAGACCCGCGATCACGACTTCCATGCCGACCAGTTGTAGCGCGATATAGGGCATCGTCGCGACGATTCCGGTGATGGCGATTACAAGCGCGAGCAGACGACTATCAAAACGGCCGCGCACGAAATCAGCGGCCGTCACATATCCCTTGGCGTGCGCGACGGCCCACAGCCGCGGGAACACCGCGAACATGAGCGGGTAGACCAATATTGTATAAGGGACGGCGAAGAAACCCGCGGCACCCGCGCCGAACATCAGAGCCGGCACGGCGACGAAGGTGTAGGCAGTGTAGAGATCGCCGCCGAGCAGGAACCAAGTCACAAGCGTGCCGAAGCGGCGCCCGCCCAATCCCCATTCATGCAGATGCGTGAGATCGCCCTTGCGCCAGCGCGACGCCACGAATCCGAGAACCGTGACGAATGCGAACAGCGCAACAAAGATCGTGACAGCGACCGGGTTCATGCTCACGGCTTGTCGCTCCCGCGCGTCGCCGCATAGTAGGCGGGCAGCAGGAGCAGAGCGCCGAGCACAATCCAGAGAAGCTGATACCAATAGAAGAACGGTATGCCCGCGATATCGGGAGCGACGCGGTTGTAGGACGGCACCCACAGCACCGCGATGTAGGGGATCAAAAGAAGCAGAGTGCTCCAGCGGAATCGCCGCGCCCCGGCCGGTTTATCCATGCGGCAAGCCCCCTCATGACAACGCGAAATCGCTGCGGCATAAACGTGCAATGAACGCGCAAGTGCTGCAACTGCTGATTTCGGTGGGCGGGATCGCCGTGATGGTCGCGCTGTGCTGGGCGATTTTCGGCCATGCGACATCACCACTGCCGGACGCGGACGAACTCGCCGGAAAACTCGCGCGCGATATTCCGGGCTTTCGCGCGGGCAAAGTCGGGCTCAGCCGTGATGCGCGATCTGCGTTGGCAGAGGATTTGCGCGACGGATCGGTCTATCTGGCTCTGGTGCTAGGCGATGGGGTTGTGACGCGCAAACTCTCGCGCGGCCTCGGCGTAGCGCGCCACGGGGAACACCTGAAGCTGCGGTTCAAAGACTTCACGCTGAACAGCGCGGACCTCGATCTATCCGATGCCGAGAGTTGGGAGATCAAACTCAAAGGCCTCGCTGCATGAAGCCTTTCGATCCCGTCACACTCGCCGTGCCGATGTTCATCGTTCTGGTGATCGCAGAGATGCTGTTCGTGCGAGCTACGGGCCGCGGCCGTTTCGAAGTGCGCGACACGGCCACAAGTCTTTTGATGGGCTTCGGAAGTACGATCATCGGCGCGCTCTTTGCGTTTGTGTTCGTGGGCTTCGCGCGAATGATCCAGCCTTATGCGCTCTTTCATATCGGCTGGTCGATCCCCGCGGTCGTGATCTGTTTTCTGCTCGACGATCTTCGCTATTACTGGTGGCATCGCGCGTCGCATCGTGTGCGTTGGCTGTGGGCGGATCATGTCAATCACCATTCCAGTCAGCACTACAATCTTTCCACCGCGTTACGGCAGCCCTGGTTCGGAGTCCTTGCGCTGCCGGGATTGCTGTTTCTTGCGCCGCTGGTTCTGATCGGCTTTCCACTGGAGATGATCGCCTTCGTCCACGGGCTCAATCTCGTCTATCAGTTCTGGATTCACACGGAAGCCATCGACCGCTTCCCGCGCTGGTTCGAGGCGGTGATGAACACGCCATCTCATCATCGCGTGCATCATGCGATCAACGCGTGCTATCTCGATGCCAATTATGCCGGTGTTCTGATCATCTGGGACCGGATGTTCGGGACGTTCGTACCGGAGACGCGGGAAGACCCGCCGCGCTACGGCATCGTCAGCCAGATCGCGAGCTTCAATCCCCTGCGCGTGGCGACCCATGGCTGGGTATCGCTGGCCAGTGACCTGGCAAAATCAAAATCTTCCAAAGAATTCGTGCTTTATCTTCTCGCACCGCCAGGCTGGTCGCCTGACGGAAGTCGCGAGACGAGCGATTCCATCAAAGCACGCTGGGCGGAATTTCGCGCTGCGCAGTCGCCCGCCGAATAGCACGCGGGCTCTATCGGGACTATATTCGCGCCGTCATTTCTCTTTTTTGGGGGTTGGAAATGCGCATTCTTCTCGCCGCTCTTGCCGGCGCCATTGCCATGTTCATCTGGAGCGCGATCGCGCACATGGCGACGCCACTCGCCACGATCGGCTTCAGCCATATGAAAAACGAACCCGCCGTTCTGCAGGCCATGACAAGCGAAAATGTTGCGGCCAAACCAGGTCTCTTCATCTTCCCTTGGACCGATCCCCACGATCCCAAGATGATGGACAAATACGCCGCGCTCGCCAAAACACATCCGACGGGCATGCTGCTCTATCGCCCCGTCGGCCAGGATTTGGGCATTGATATGACACCGATGCTGCTCAAGGAGTTCATCAAGCAGTTCGTGCAGGCGCTGATCGCGGCGTGGATCGTCTCGATGATCGCCACAAGCTTCATCGGCAGAACGGGCATCGTGACCGCAATCGGCGTATCGACCGCGATCGCAACCAATGTGTCTTATTGGAACTGGTACGGTTTCCCCTTCGACTACACGGCGGCGCAACTCATCATGGAGATTGTAGGCGCCTTCGCAGCGGGCCTCGCCATCTCCGCAGTTCTGGGCCGCAAGACGGCTTAGGGATCGTGCGGGCGGTCTTCGACGGAGACCGCCCGCCGCCGTTTCACTTCAGAACGATGAAGCCGGCCTTGCTGAAGATGGCCGAAGCGCCGGCGCTCTCGAGATAATCCAGGAACGCCTGCGCGTCCGGTTTAGCATCCTTGGTCAATGCGATCGGATAAAAAATCGGCGGGTGGCTGTTGTCCGGGAATTCGCCGACGATCTTCACGCGCGGCTCGGCCATCGCGTCAGTGGTGTAAACGATGCCGAGCGGTGCCTCGCCGCGCGCGACATAGGCAAGTGCGACGCGGACGTTCTCCGCCTGCGCCAGATGACCCTGCACGCTATCCCAAACGCCCAGTGCGGTGAGCGAGGCCTTGGCATATTTGCCCGCGGGCACGGACGACGGATCGGCAATCGCTATCTTCCCGTTGCCGACGATCTTCGCCAGATCGAAATGCGGCGCGATCTTCACATTGATATCGAGACCCGCCGGTGCAATCAGCACCAGATGGCTGGCGAGCAGATCTTTACGCGTGCTTTTCTGGATCAGGCCCTTGTTGTCCAGATAATTCATCCAGTCTTCGTCGGCGGACGCAAACATGTCGGCGCCGCCGGACGCTTCGATCTGTTTTGCGAGCACGGACGATGCAGCGAATGACAGGGCGACCGTCTTGCCCGACTTCGCTTTGTAGCTGTCAGCCGCCTTCTGCAACACATTGGTCAGGGACGCCGCAGCAAAGACGGTTATGTCAGCGGCCTGCGCCGCGACAGGCAAAAACGCGAGCGCGGCCGCGACGAATCCCGCGCGCAGGAAATGCGATCTGAACATGCTGAAACCCCCGGTTTGCGATATCCGAAGGAATATCACGAACCGGGCAAAATCGAAACCAGACGCTTCAGGAAGAACGGCGTCCCATCAGGACCAGACCGAGGCCCGCGATCACCACAACAATGCCCGCAACGGTAGGAATCGACACATGATGCTCTTCCTGCGCATTGATATGCAGCGGCCCTATATCGGCGACCGGCTTCGTTTCCGAATAGGTGAAGTGACCGAAGAGCAGGACGCCAACGCCTATCAGAACGAGAACGACGCCCAGAATACCAAGATTGCGCATGACATTCCCCGTGAACCGTTTTGGAAAACGGAAAAGAACCGCGAAAGTTCCAAACTCATTGCATATGCGACAGGCGTCTGTAGGACAAAGCCTCAGCGATATGGGCGCGCTGCACCGACTGCGCGGCAGCAAGATCGGCAATTGTGCGTGCGACACGCAGCACGCGATGATAGCCGCGCGCGGTAAGGCGCATGCTGCTCGCGGCATCGGTGAGCAATTTCGCACCCGCCGCATCGGGCGTCGCGACACGATCGAGAATTTCGCCCTCGGCTTCCGCATTGGTACTGATGCTCTGACCGTCGTAGCGTGCGCGCTGAATGTCGCGCGCGCGGCCTACGCGCGCGGCAACATCGCTGCTTCCTTCGGCGGGCGGCGGCAGCGTGAGATCGGCGGCTGATACACCCGCGACCTCAACATGCAGATCGATGCGATCAAACAACGGGCCGGAGATGCGGGACTGATAATCCGTCGCGCATTTCGGCGCCCGGCCGCAGGCCTGCGCAGGTTCACTGAGATATCCGCAGCGGCATGGGTTCATGGCGGCGACAAGCTGAAAGCGGGCTGGATAGCTCACATGCGCATTGGCGCGGGCAACGACAGCTTCGCCGGTTTCAATCGGTTGGCGGAGCGAGTCGAGTATCCGAAACAAGATCGCGCGCGCCACGTTCTCCGCAGCGTTTTTCCTCATGTGCATGAAGGCGCTGGGTGCGAAGTCACTTGATTATTCTCCCTATGATTTGCCTCTCGCAGATCAATTCGATGAGGCGCAGCCGCCAGCACCTAAACGTTAGTTACTCGTCCATAGGCGCACGGCATCCAGAACTCCGCCGCTTATATGTTCGGGCACGACGGCGACCGGCTCGGGATCGGTCCAAGTCGTGATCTGGAATTCGAGCCAGCCGGTGGGATGCTTGATCACTCTTATCGGGCCGTAGGTGTATTCGCCGAATATGTCGGTGCCGAGCAATTCGGTCAGGAATATTCTGCTCTCTGAGGGGATGATATGATGAAAGACTTCATCTCCCTCCCAACTGAGAATCCCAATCACTAGCGCGCCCGGCATGTCACCGGACGACGCTATTGAGAGTCTTCCGTGCTTGAACAATAGCTCCATATCGACCTCACGCCTTCCGACGTTCGAATGGAATGACTTTGGCGCCTTTCGCACGTGGGCGAACGACGCGATCTACGGTCGCGGGTTTTCGCGCGTAAGATTGCCGGAGCTTCAATTCGCGCCCGAGCTCAGCGAGAAACGCCACCGCCTCCCCGAACTTGAGAAACGGCTTTCGGCGAGGATGGCCGTGCTCTTTCCACTCGACACGCCACGTCACCCATTCCTCGCCATTGGGCAGCGTCCAGATTCTTTTCGACAGTGAAGGCATTCTCTATCCTTTCTTGAGATTGATATCGCGCGCCTGAGCGCGAATTTCGATCAAGCGACGCCCGAATGGATCCCACTTCCGTTGATCGATATTCAGTGGGCTCGCGGTGCTTTCGAGGATCGCCTTTTCCAGTGTCTTGGGATCACCGCATTCGCACGCGCCGATCAAACTGTTCTGGATCAGCCAGCGCGTCAGCCGGTCGTCACCTTCGCCGGTCCAGGGTGAGACGCCTGAGCGCGATATGGCTCGGCAAACGAGTTCCAGCGCCTCCAAGGTGTACCGGAGGTTAGATTTGTGACCGGTACTGCTGAGATGGTGTCGCACTCTGCGTCCCCACTCGTAGCCAGCGCCCGTGTAGAGATGCCAATAGCCGTGACGCCGATAGGGCAGGCGGTCGTGATAATCGAAATAACCCGCCAATTCGAGCAGTCGATCCCCGCCCCGAATCAGGACAAGATATATTCCATATCGCCGGGGCAGGTCCGGAAGATAGGTCGCGAGATCGCGGGCGCGATGGAACTGGAATATCTGTGCTGGCACCATGTGGTAGCTTTCTGATCACGTGATATGAATACTATCGCGATATGTTTCATATCACAAGTCTTTTCAAGGACTCGGTATGAAGTTTAATTCAACAGGGTTAACCGCGCCGCAGTTGCGGGCCGCGCGTAGCCTGCTGGGCTGGAGCGCCGATACACTGGCTGAGAAGGCGCGGGTGGGTGTGGCGACGATCCGGCGAGCGGAGCTATGCCCGGATATTACCGACATGAAGCCCGAGACAGCGGAGAAGGTTGTTCAAACTCTGGAAAAAGCCGGGATCATGTTTTGGAGCGCCGACCGGCAAGGCGGACCCGGCGTCCGGCTTCGGAAGTAGGACATGCCGAGAATTCGCGATGTGCCGGAACCGCCATCCAAGGCGTTCGACTTGGCAACTCCCGCACACGGGCGGCTCCAATATGTCACTGGGTGTAACCCACAATTAGGTATTTTGGTTTGATCCCGGACACGTCGTGTCCGTCGAGCGGACAGACGGCTCGTTCCGGGGATAGCCCGATCCGAGATAACAACGGAACGTATATCCGATGTTCGCGTCGAACATCACCGTCATCTCGTAAGGCGCGACGAAAACCTGTCCCGGCTCCACGCACGCAATCTGTTTTTCGTTCGGATCGAAGATGAATAGCTCATACTCGGTGTTGTTGAGGAACTGATCTCCTTCAAGCATTCTAATCGACCGACCCGGGAGGTCGGCGTCGGTCCACGTTGAATCACATTGGCTGCATCTGTGCTGACGGTGTGGATACACGGACTTACTCCCGGTAAAGCTGTGATATAGATCATATCGCGATATTTTCAAGGATTTCTTGACTTGCCGTGATATTATTCATATCTTGGCGGAAATTAGCCGGGCACGATTCGAGCCTGCGCCCTCCTCGGCTGGCAATAGTCCCGATGCAACGGGTTCAGGTTGCCATTGTACCTACGGCGCTAAAAAATAACGGGATTACCAATGCTCTGGACCTCCAAAGAACTTGCAGACGATACGGATATCAAACTTGTGCGGACGCTTGATGGTCGCCTTTATACGATCTTGCCAGACCGCATGAAAAAGATTCCCACTTATGTACTCTCAGATGAATTCGGTGTGATCGAAGGAAAACCTCAGCACCGTGGTCCGCTTAGTGAGGCACATCTTCTGTCGATCCTGAATGGCGATGGAGCGACGCCTATTACACTCGGTGACGCGCAGCGAGCTAGAGCGGATCACCGAGCAAGGGTGAAGATGAAGGCCATGTCGGAATAGAAGCAACGACTTTTCTGGCCGCTCACTCCAAAAGCGCCAGCGAATTGAGTCAAAGGTAAACGTATGGCACTCGCGATTGACGGCACTGCAACCGTCAACAACTAGGTATTTGGTCCGACGACGACCGTCGCACTATCAACGAGCGTGGCGGGCGTTGAAATCGTCGAGCCTAGTGGCGTATCGCCAGATGTCGATTTCATTCATGCTTCGGACTATAGTTGCGGCTCATTGGAGGAGGATCCCATGCGCTCACTCATTCTCGCAACTTTAGTCTTTGGCCTCATAGCCAGCGCCGCTCAAGCCGACACGATGACGAACTGCGCGGGCGCGTGGAAAGGCATGTCGGCGGCGGATAAAGCCAAGACGACGTATTCGGCGTATTCCAAGATGTGCCTCGCAAAGGGATACACCGTCCCTGCGGCGGCGTCTGCGGCGCCCGCTGGTGCGACCGGCCAATGTAAGGACGGCACCTACACGATGGCGAAGACCCATCAAGGCGCATGTTCGAGCCATGGCGGTGTAGCGAAGTGGCTCTAGCTTGAACATTGCTATCGCGGTCACGCTGTTATTTTTCTGCACGGCGGTTGGCGTGGCATCGTTCGCCGCGTTACGCGGGCAAGGCCAGCCACGCGTGTTCGGATATCTCGGGATTGCGCTCGCGGGTTGGTGTGCTTTCGCGGCAGCGTGGGTTTTAGGCCTTTTACGCTAGAGAGGCGCTCTTAGTTCGGGGAGTGGTACTCCATCTTGGCACTGTAGTCCTTGAGCTTGAACCCCTCGCTGCCGTCATCGCACATTTGTATTATGAGATCGTTGTCGGCCAAATTGTCCGCTGTACTGAGTGCGGCTCCGTGTGAGGGGGCAAAGGTCTCCGCGAACATAAACGCAGTCCAACCACGGTAGCCGCCAAATCTGTTCTTCGAGTTGAAAAATCCGCAGAGATAGAAATACCGATCTCCTTGATAGTCCACGTAGTGTCCGGTCACATCGCGAAACCGGGTCGTTGGATAGAGGCAATGACGATTGCGCTGGATTGCGCGTGAGGTAGATGCGAATCGCCCCATCCGCTCGCTTCGCCGCTTGTATGGCATGAAGGGAATTCGAGACCGCTTCGAACAACGGCTGCAATACATGACTCTTCGGGCTCATAGCGAGCCGATCCACAAGGCCCTGTAAGTCTGTTTCAATCATTGTCTGCGCCTTAGATCAGGGGAGTAGGACGAGCTTTTGGGTCGCTGTCAAAAATCGATACCTCGCGGCGGCCCTTGCCGGGGATGCTTGGCTTTTGCCCCTAGCGAAATTCCCTCGTTGCCGGGCATATGGACTACAACATTAGAAGATTGTGCCCCCCGGCCGCAGCGATCTCGAGCGCGCGCTTGGCCGTCTCCTGTCCCTTCACATCTTTCAGATCGGGTGTGTTGCGTACATCCTCGGCAAGTTTCGCCACTGGCGGACTCAACACCTGTGCGCCTTTCATGTGATTGACAAGCGCGATGAGCGATGGCGTCGCAATGATCTCGATACCGCCTGCCCAGGCCGCTTCCGGTCCGCAGGCGGCAGGACAGATGAGGCCGCGTCCCTGTTCCGATGCCGCGAGCGCAGCGGGCAAAACACCGGCCACCGCGGTCACCTGTGCATCGAGCGAAAGTTCACCCATCGCGACGTATTGCGCCATCTCGCTTGCGGGAAGCACGCCCATCGCCGCAAGCAGTCCAAGCGCGATGGGAAGATCGTAGTGGCTTCCTTCCTTCGGCATGTCGGCCGGGGCGAGGTTCACCGTCACGCGTTTGTACGGCAATGCGAGGCCAATCGCGGCCAGGGCAGCGCGCACGCGTTCACGGCTCTCGCCCACGGCTTTGACGGCAAGGCCAACGATATTGAAAATACCGCTGCCGCCCTCGCCGATATGCACCTGCACATCGACTTCGCGCGCCTCTATGCCCTGAAAGGCGACAGTGTAAACGTGTGCAACAGTCACAAATGGACGGGCCCCCTGCCGCTATTTGCCCGGGTTCGCCACCCCTTTGCAACCGCTGGCGGTCAGGCCATCGGCAGCGCGATGCCGGCCGCAAGCCCTGCGATCAGAAAGCGCGCGAGATAGCCGAGCGCGTGCGCCGCGCTCACCATCGGATCGATCCTGACCCAGATATGCGTGGTCGCCACCTGCACGAAGGATCCCGCGAGCCAGGCGATGAAGCCGATCTTCAACCCGCTTATCACACCATCGACACCGGCAAGCGCGCACAGCCATATCACCGCGGCGGCGGTGATGTAGCCAAGCGCGGTGGAATAAAGGATCGGCAGCGTCTCGTTGCTCTTGTCACGGGGCCACCAGGTTTCCGGAAAGCGCTGGTAGCGGTCGCTAAACAGCATCCCCATGAAGAACCAGTCGGTAAACGACGCGAGCGTGCCCGCGACGAACACCGCGGCAACGACGATCCAGGACATGCGATTTTCCCTTCAGACCTTGCGTAAACTATCGCGGATTGGCGCCGAAGGCGATGGCAGCTTGCGGAGTTTTGATGTGCGCCATAGGGTTTGCACATCGCCATTTCGCAAACGAGTTTTCCATGTCCGACCGGAAGTTTCAGGGTACAGACCGCTACGTCGCGACCGACGATCTGCGTATCGCCGTTAACGCATCGATTACACTGGAGCGGCCGCTCCTCATCAAGGGTGAGCCCGGCACGGGCAAGACGCAGCTTGCCTACGAAGTCTCAGATGCTCTCGGCGCACCGTTGATCACATGGCACGTGAAATCGACGACCAAGGCGCAGCAGGGCCTTTACGAATACGACGCGGTGACGCGTCTGCGCGACAGCCAACTCGGCGATGCGCGCGTGAAGGACGTGAAGAACTACATCAAGCAGGGCAAGCTCTGGGAAGCGTTCGTGATGGAGAAGCGTCCCGTGCTTCTCATCGACGAGATCGACAAGGCCGACATCGAATTCCCGAACGACCTTCTGCTCGAACTCGACCGCATGGAGTTCTTCGTCTATGAGACCGGCGAGACGATCAAGGCCACGCAGCGGCCGATCATCCTCATCACCTCGAACAACGAAAAGGAATTACCCGACGCGTTCCTGCGCCGCTGCTTCTTCCACTATATCAAATTCCCGGAGCGCGAGACGATGCAGAAGATCGTCGATGTGCACTACCCCAGCATCAAACAGAAACTGGTGAGCGAAGCGCTCAACGTTTTCTACCAGATCCGCGACGTACCGGGCCTGAAGAAGAAGCCGTCGACCAGCGAGCTGCTCGATTGGTTGAAGCTTCTGATGAATGAGGACATTCCACCCGAAGCGCTGAAGGAAAAGGATCCAACCAAGCTGATCCCGCCGTTGCATGGCGCGTTGCTCAAGAACGAGCAGGACGTGCATTTGTTCGAGCGTCTGGCGTTTTTAGCGCGCAGGGAAAGCAGGAACTAACTGTGGTTCTATGAAGGCGTCGCTGATACTCGTAGCACTGATCGCGTCGCCGGCGCTGGCCCAAAACAGCGGCGATGTGTTCACCGATGGCGCCAACAACGCCAAGGTTCATGCTGCGTCCGGCTTTGTGTGTCCAACGAAGATCGGCCTGTTCCAACGCGATGCGGTTGGCGAACGCGATCCGAAGACATCGGCGGATTTCTGTTCCTATTCTGCGCTGGACGGCGTGTACGGCACGATCACGCTGACGCCCTTGAGCGGACCCTACGATCCCAAGACCGCGCTGGTGCCGGAATTCCAGGAGCAGGAAGCCACCGGCGGCAAGGTGATCGGCGAGGCGACTGGCAGGTTCGGTGGCGCGGCGGTCTATACGCGTAGCTATGGCACATCGAATCTCGGCGACACGCGTTATCGCGTGCAATTCGCGGCGAGTGCGGTGGGCCAGTGGGCGGTGCAGGTGACGACGGAATATGCGAGCCCTCGCGACGACGCCGTGAAGCAGGATTTCCTCGATGCGGTCTATGACGAAGCCGTGCACAGGCTGGGTGGCGCGAAGTAGCGCGGTGTTTGGATTTGGCCGAAACGGCGCTAGCATAGCGATATAGATATCGGACGCGACCCATGTTCTTCCAGTTCTTCGACGAGCTTCGCGCGGCGCGCATTCCGGTGACGCTGAAGGAATATCTGGCGCTCATGGACGCGCTCAGTCACGACGTCATCGATATGAAGGTGGACGAGTTCTACTATCTCTCGCGCACGGCGCTGGTGAAGGACGAGCGCAACCTCGACAAGTTCGA
>CAZCJI010000052.1:0-12383 GCA_964498625.1 uncultured Rhizobium sp. | reverse complement strand
GATCATGCGCGCGCAGAACACCTATGGCTGCCTGCTGTTCAACACGTCCAAGCAGGCGGTCAATCCGGGCAAGGATTTCGGGCCTTACGGATTGCCCAAGGCTGCAACTTTGTTCCTCGTGCGCCAATACGCGCTCGATCATGGCAAGGACGGCATCCGCGCCAACGCCGTGAATGCCGACCGCGTGCGCACCGGCCTTCTTACCGACGACATAGTCGCGGCGCGCTCCAAGGCGCGCGGCGTTTCGGAAGAAACCTATATGAGCGGAAATCTGCTGGGCCGCGAGGTCTATGCCGCCGAAGTCGCTGAAGCCTTCGTCTATCTCGCCCACGCCGAAAAAACGACCGCTGCCGTGATCACGGTCGATGGCGGAAATATCGAGGCGGCGCTGCGCTGAGAGGGAACAATGGTTGATCTGGGAGGACTAAAATATCTGAAGCTCAAACAGGTTTGGCCGCGGGAAGCCGACGACTTCGCGCCGTGGTTGGTCCAAGAGGAAAACCTAGCTGCGTTTTCTGAAAAACTCGGAATCGAGTTACAGTTTGAGCGTGCTCAAGTGCCGGTAGGACCATACTTTGCTGATATTTTAGCAAAGGACGCGCGCGATCAGTATGTTGTAATTGAGATTCAATTCAACAAAACGGATCACGATCATTTGGGGAAGCTGATCACGTATGGCGCCACTCTCGGTGCTTCGACGGTGATTTGGATAGCTGAGCATTTTACAGAGGAACATCAAAGGGCGATCGAATGGTTGAATGAGCATACTAGCGAAGAGCTATCACTCTATGCGGTCCGCCCGAAGGTACTGCAGATCGACAATTCGCGTCCTGCTGTAGAGTTTGAGGTGGTTGAACGCCCCAATGAGTTGGTGAAGGCCGCTGCCATTGAGAAATCATCAGGCGAGATAAGCGAGAGTCGACAGATCCAATTGGCTTTTTGGGAGGCATTCAAGGCAAGACTATTGGAGAAAAAGGTTGTTCTTTCGGCAGAGACGCCGGCGCCCAAATACTGGTTTAACGTGCCCTTAGGTCGAAGCTTTATTCACTTGTCGAATATATTGAACACCGATGAAGGAAGGGTTGGCCTTCGGGTATATCTGCACAATCGCGTCGCTGATGCGGTCTTAGATCAACTTCTTAAAGACAAAAACGCGATAGAGCAGGAGATCGGAACTGCACTACAATGGAATCCTAACCCTGAAAATCGCGACAAAACGATACTTTTATCGCGCGATATCGACCTGAACGACAAAGAAAGCTGGGGACCGCAAATAGATTGGTTGGTGGATATGAATGCCAAGTTCAGACAGGTCTTCATGCCTCGAATCAAGAAGCTGGATTTATCTGCCGCACCGGTTCAGCCGACGATATAAGGGCTGTCCACTAACCCCCATTAGCCCGGAAAAGTTCCAGCGTCCGTTTCATGCCGAGTTTGTGGGCTTCGTCGTTGTAATCGGTGCGGCGGTCGGAATTGAAGCCGTGGCCGCAGCCGTCATAGACATAGACCTTCACCTCGGGATGGCTGCTGCGGATTTTCTCGACATCGCTCAGCGGAATGCCGTGATCGTTCTCGCCAAAATGCAGAATCGTCGGGCATCTCGGCTGGAGATCGTTCATCTGCGCGATCTGTCCGCCGTAATAACCTGACGCCGCGGCGAGGCCGTCGCATTTGGCCGCCGCCGCCCACGTCACCGTGCCGCCATAGCAATAGCCGGTGATGAACACCGCACCTCTGCCCTTCAGCGCATCGATGCAGGTCTGCGTGTCCTGGATGGAGAGATCGAATGGATGATCGCCGCGCGCGATCTTGATCGCTTTCTGGATATCTTCCGGCGAATAGGTTGCCTGGAAGCCGGGTTCCTCGCGGTCGTACAGCGCGGGCCCGAGCACTTCGTAGCCTTCGTCCGCGAACTTGTCGCAGGTTTCCTTGATGTGCTCGGTGACACCGAAGATTTCCTGGATCAGGACCAGTCCGCCGCGCCGCGCGCCTTTGGGCCCGACGCGATAGACGCCGATCTCGGCCCCATCGCTCATCTTCATTTTGATCATTGTGCCGTTCGTCACATCACGCTCCGTTGTTGAACCTCCCCGGACTTTGCAACGGCAACGCGGCGGCGCGCAATCTTGGGGACGACCCACCGCAACAGGAAAAGTAGGCCCGCCATCACTGGTAGCCAGGGAATCATTTGCACGACAAAACGCAACACGTCGGCGGTGCTTCCTAGTAGAAGGTCGCCGGAATCCCGCATGGCCTGACCGAGCGGCGATGCGGTTTCGAACCGCTGATTCAGATCGATTGTCAGGCTTTCCCGTGCGATCCGGCTGCCAATGTCGCGCTTTTGCGACAGTGCCTCGTCCAGATCGGCTTCTGTCTTGGATAGCTCCTGCTGCACCTTGATGAAGTCGTCAACGTTGAGGTTGGGCCGTTTGGTGAGTTCGGCCAGACCGTCGCGATATTTCGTGAGTTGGGTCACTTTTCTGTCGATGTCGTTCGCTTGCGTTTCGACGCTTTCAGCCTGTGTCGTTCGCGAGTTGATCTGGACGCCATCTTTGTCTTTCGAGACGGGTTTCAGCAAATTCATTTGGTAAGCCGCAATTTCTCCGTGAGGGAGCGCGACTTCAAGATGGGCGGTTGCTACATCGCTATCGTCGAATCTCGCGGTCAGCAATTTGCACTGTAGAGCGCGCTCGCCGAGGCAAAGCTGACGCGCGCGGTCATAGCGTTCGCGAATTGCGTCGTGGGCCATCAGCAGCGAGATCATGTGACTATAGCTGAAAATCTGACCGGAAGCGTCCGGTGCTATCGCGATGTCGGGAGCTGCGATCTGCGCAGGTGTCGGCGCGCGCATATGTAGAGCCAGAAGCTGTTCATTTTGCTGGCGGCCACAACCCGCGAGCACGAGAACGAATATCAGTAGGCAAGAAAATCGGCGTAGCATTTCGGACCCCCTCCGCTGGCAACGCGCAATCAGTCGATGCCTGACGTGAGGCCAAAGTGGGGCGCGATTCAGGCTTTCGGGCGGCGTTGCACGAAGCCCTTGCCGGTGAATTGGAACAGAAGGTCGCCGTTCTCGTCATATGCCTTGTTTCGGCTGAGCACGAGGCCGAGTTCGGGCCGTGAGGCGAGTTCCTGCTTGCCGCACACTTCGGACGAAAAGCGCACTGTCATCCCCGGCCGCACGGGCTTTATCCAGCGCATGTCGTCGAAACCCGGCGATACACCCGCACGCATCAGTGGCGTCGTGCCCTTGGAGGCCTCACGCTCGGCGAGGGAAAGCTTCATCCAGATCGCGGCGGTGTGCCAGCCGCTGGCGATCAATCCACCGAAGATGGATTGCTTCGCAGCCTCGGGATCGACATGGAAGACCTGCGGATCGTACTTCCTTGCGAAGCGGATGATCTCGTCTTCCGTAAAGGTGTACGTGCCCAGATCGCGACGCGTTCCGATCTCGACATCCTCCCAGAAAAGCGCGCTCATGAGGCGCTCTGCTTGGCGATAACGGGTGTCATGTAGACGACGGCCACCTGCTCCGTTCTGTTGTAGACGCGGCATTCGAAGGTGACGTGCCCGATATCGGTGCGGCCGCGGGATTCCTTGGTGGCGGCGACTGTGGCCTCGACACGCAGAACATCGCCCGGCCGCACGGGTTTCATCCAGCGTGTTTCGCGCGAGCCGGAACCGCCACGCGCCGCCATCTTCGGGATCATGTGGTCGGCGAACATCCGCATCGTCATGGCGCAGATGTGGAAGCCCGACGCCGCCAGTCCGCCCAGCATCGATTGCTTTGCCGCGTCCTCGTCCAGATGATGCGGCTGCGGGTCGAACTCCCGCGCGAACTCGACGATCTCTTCTTTGGTCACGGTGTAAGGCCCGCACTCGAAAGTGCGGCCGACCGGGAAATCTTCGAAATAGAGCGTGCTGGTCATGTCGGTCATGGAAACAGCAAACCATATGCCATAGGGCCGATAGCGGCCACACGCCGGGATTGCGGCTTTCCGACTCAGGTATTGAACCGGAAATGCATCACGTCGCCATCGGCGATGACATAGTCCTTGCCCTCAAGGCGGAATTTCCCCGCATCCCGCGCGCCGCTCTCGCCGTTGTTGGCGACGTAGTCGTTGTAGGCGATCGTCTCGGCGCGGATGAAGCCATGTTCGAAATCGGTATGGATCACGCCGGCGCCCTGTGGCGCGCGGGAGCCTCTGGCTACCGTCCAGGCGCGGGCTTCCTTGGGGCCGGCCGTGAAGAACGTGACGAGGCCGAGCAGGGCATAGCCCGCGCGGATCAGCCGGTTCAACCCCGGTTCTTCGAGACCGAGGCTCGACAGGAATTCCTCGCGTTCGCCGGCCGGAAGCTGGGCGACCTCTTCTTCGATGCGGGCGGAGATAACGACAGAACCCGCACCTTGCCGTTGCGCCATCTCCTCAACGGCGGCGGAGTACCCGTTGCCAGTCGCGGCTGAGCTTTCATCGACATTGCAGACATAGAGTACGGGCTTCGCCGTCATCAGTCCGAGCTGGCGATAGGGTTCGCGTTCCTCCGGCGTCAGGTCGGCCAGACGCGCGGGTTTGCCGTCGCGCAGAAGCGTCAGAGCCTTGGTCATCAGCGCGAAGGCTTCCTTCGCTTCTTTTTCGCCGGACTTGGCCTTCTTCTCGACCGGAATAGCGCGGCGTTCGAGGCTTTCGAGGTCGGCGAGCATTAATTCGGTTTCGACCGTGTCGGCGTCGCCGACCGGATCGATCTTGCCTTCGACATGGGTGATGTCGTCGTCCTCGAAACAGCGCAGCACATGGACTATCGCATCGACTTCGCGGATGTTGGCGAGGAACTGGTTGCCCAGGCCTTCGCCTTTGGACGCGCCGCGCACAAGGCCCGCGATATCCACGAAGGTGATGCGGGTCGGAATGATCTCGGCCGATTTGGCAATAACGGCGAGCTTGTCGAGCCGCGGATCCGGCACCGCCACGTCGCCGACATTGGGCTCGATGGTGCAGAACGGATAATTCGCCGCCTGCGCCGCCGCGGTCTGCGTCAGGGCGTTGAAGAGTGTGGACTTGCCGACATTGGGCAGTCCCACGATGCCGCATTTGAAACCCATTATTCGTCTTTCCCTTGCGGCTTGTCTTTTTCGGCCGGCGGCTTCGTCAGCAGCGCAACCTTGTTCATGAAGCCGACATCATCGTCTTTCGCAAGCAGCGGTGCTGCGTCGGCAATCACGCTGAGCATCGGCACAAGCCAGTCTTCGTCGGCCTTCGAGAAATTGCCGAGCACATGACCCTGCACGCGGTGCTTTTCGCCGGGATGTCCGATGCCGATGCGCACACGGCGATAGTCGGGACCCAACGTTGCGGTAATCGAACGCGCGCCGTTGTTGCCTGCGTCGCCGCCGCCGGTTTTCACCGTCAGCTTCGCGGCAGCCAGATCGATTTCGTCATGCATGACGACCAGCGCCGAAAGCGGCAGCTTGAAGAACCGCAGCGCGGGACCGACCGAGGTGCCGCTCTCGTTCATATAGGTCATGGGCTTGAGCAGATAAGTCTTTCGTTTGTCGAGCGCGCCTTCGCTGATCAGGCCCTGAAAGCGCGAACGCCAGGGACCGAACTCGTAGCTCTCGTGGATCGTATCGACCGCCATGAAGCCTGCGTTGTGGCGGTTGCGCGCGTACTCGGCGCCCGGGTTCCCGAGACCGGCGATGAGAAGCGGCATGTCCGACATTGCGTGGGCCCCGACGGGCCGGAGAAATTACTTTTTCTCCGGGGCCTTCGCGGCCGCGGCGGCGGCGGCACCGGCGGCAGGCGCGGCGCCAGCGGCCGGGGCAGCACCTTCTTCCGCGGCCGGGGCCGATGCGGCGGCAGCCGCCGCAGCTGCGGCAGCACGCTGTTCTTCGAGCACGCTGGTCGGCGCCACGATCGAGGCGACAGTGAAATTTTCTTCGCGAATCGTGGTCTTCGCGCCTTCCGGCAACTTGAAATCGTTGAAGTGCAGCGTGCCGTGGATGTCGAGGCCGGAAAGATCGCCTTCGAGGAAGTCTGGAATGTGATCGGCGTCCAGAAGCATCTCGATCTCGTGGCGGACGATGTTGAGCACGCCGCCGCGCTTCAGGCCCGGCGAAGCTTCGTGGCCCTTGAAGCGCACAGGAATCTCGAGACGAACCTTCGCGCCTTTGGCAAGGCGCATGAAATCGACATGGACCGGGCGATCGGTCACGGGGTCGAGTTGAACCTGGCGCGGGATCACGCGCTGCTTCTTGCCCTGAACGTCGAGCATGAACAGCGTGGTGAGGAAGCCGCCGGCTTCGACATGCTGGCCGAGCGCGTGGGAATCGACCGACACGTTCTCCGGTTTCTCCGTACCGCCATAAACGACGGCCGGAATCCGGCCTTTCTGGCGCGTCTGGTAGGATGGGCCCTTGCCCGTACCGGTGCGCGCTTCGGCGTTCAATTCCTGTATCTGTCGCATGGCGAGAAATCCTTGGGTTTCCGGCCTTTTCGTCCATCCTCAGGCCAGGAAAGCGGGGCTTTTAGCGGAAGGTCGGCCTGCGCGCAACCTGGCTCTTCAGGCTTGGGGACGCGCTTCGGCGGCTGGCCGGGCCTCCAGCGTGTCCTCGATATAAGCCATCCGGATCAGAACGGTGAGCGCCACGGCCATCGGGGTCCCCAGAACTGCGCCCCACAGCCCGAAAATGATGCCAAATGCCACAATCGCCAGGAGGTTAATGACCGGCGACAGGGAGACCGCCCAGCGCTGCAGCAGCGGCTGGGTCACATTGCCCTCGATCCCAAGCGCCACGGCGTAAACAATGGCGGCATAGAGGGCGAGCGTTGGGCTGACGCTCAGCGCCAGCAGAAGTCCCGGGATGCAGGCGATGGCCGGGCCTATGTAAGGCACGAAAACGGAAACACCTGTCAGCACGCCGAGTGCGAAGGGCAACGGCACACCGACCAGCCACATCAGGAGGCCTGTCAGCACGCCCACGAACAGCATGTCGAAGGCCATGCCGACAAGCCATTTCTGCAATGCACCTGCGATGGCGTTGAGGATGTGGCTCACGCGAATGCGCCGATGCGGCGGGAACAGACGCACGACGCTGCGCATATAGGCCTGCGGATCGGCCGCCAGATAGATTCCAACCAGAATTACCAGGAGCGCCTCGCTAATCCCGCCAAGCACGCCGCCCGCGATCGGGAGTGCCTGCAGCAGCGTCTCGCCGGATGGCATGCCCGTGTGACCCAACAGGGCGAGGAACCAGCGGCCCTCGACATATTGTTGCAACCATTTGCGGCCGCCGACGACGGCACCGGGAATTTCGTTGAGCAGGGCCGAGAACTGATCGATGGCCAAGCCGCCAAAGATCACAAAAAACGTGATCGCGAGCGCGAGCAGGCCGATTGTCGTGATCAGAAGTGCGACGTGATCGGACACCCGCAGGTAGCGCTGAACCGGTGAAGCCATGTTGCGCAGCACGACCGCGACCACAACGCCGCCGAAGCCCAGCACCAGCACTTGGCTGATCTGCCAGAACGCCAGCAGCACGGCGGCAATGAGGATCGCCACCACCACTTTCCGGGCGAAGCCGGCGATGGTGTCGTCCGCAGGCGGTTGTGGAAGATGCTCCATGACGCTTTTGTGCCTGACCCGCGCGATTCGCGCCAGTGTGCGTCAAGGAATCTCTACTTCCGGGTCGGCTTCGGCTTTGCGGCTTTTGGGGGAGGCGGAAGATTGAACTCCCACGCCTCACGGATCAGTGCGGCGAGTTCCTTCGTCGAAACACGCCCAGGCTGGACGATCACGTTGGCGGTCTTGCCCCACATATATTTGACGAACGCCTTTGGATCGGCCTCGAACAGAAATTCTTTCCTTTCGTCCGGCAAATTAAGATAGAGCCCGTCCGGACGGATAACGGCGAAGATGCGCTTCTTGGTACGAAACGCGGGCCGCGCGAAGTGATCGATCTCCGTCACGCCATCCAGCGCCAGTGCGATTTTGCGAATGTTGGCGGCAGTGGGCATAAACTCCTCCCCTCAGTCAAACAGGCTCGACACGCTTTCTTCGTTGTTGATGCGGCGCATCGCTTCGCCGATCAATGGCGCGATCGAGATGCGGCGGATATTGGCGCACTTCGCAACGTCTTCGGTCGCGGCGATGGAATCGGTTATCACCATAGATTTGAGCTTGGAGCCTTTGATGCGCGCGACCGCGCCGCCAGACAGTACGCCGTGTGTCGCGTAGGCACAGACATCCTTCGCGCCTTCGCGCAGCAGGGCTTCGGCGGCGTTGCAGATCGTTCCGCCGGAATCGACGATGTCGTCGATCAGAATGCACGACCGTCCCTCGACATCGCCGATGATGTTCATGACTTCGGACTCGCCGGCGCGCTCGCGGCGCTTGTCGACGATGGCGAGGTCTCCGCCCAGACGCTTTGCCAACGCGCGCGCACGAACCACGCCGCCGACATCCGGCGACACGATCATGAGATTGTCGTGGCCCAGATAATCCTGGATGTCGCGGACGATCACGGGCATCGCATAGAGATTGTCCGTCGGGATGTCGAAGAAGCCTTGGATCTGGCCAGCATGGAGATCGACGGTGAGTACCCGATCTGCGCCCGCGCGGGTGATCAGGTTTGCGACCAGCTTGGCGGAGATCGGCGTGCGCGGTCCGACTTTGCGGTCCTGACGTGCATAACCGAAATAGGGGATCACGGCGGTGACGCGGCGTGCCGAGGCGCGGCGCAGCGCATCGATCACGATCAGCAGTTCCATCAGATTGTCGTTGGCCGGGAAACTCGTCGATTGAATGACGAAGATGTCCTCGCCGCGGACGTTCTCCTGAATTTCGACGAATACTTCCATGTCGGCAAAGCGGCGAACCACCGCCTTTACCAGAGGCAGATTGAGATACTGGCCCATCGCCTCAGCCAGCGCGCGGTTGGAATTGCCGGCCAGCAGTTTCATGCCGCGGGCTCCGCTGTTCTCGCTCATGAAGGGCACGCTCCGGCTGTGACGGTTTAATGACCGGCTTTTAGCAATCGGGGTAGGGGCGGTAAACCGGCTTTTCAGGTTTTCAATACGATTGCGGACACCTGTCGCCCATAATCTTTTTCGCTGCGGTGGGTAGATCGCCGGAAACTGAAGAAATCGTCTTCTGCGGCATAAGTGCAGGTCGAGAGCCGCTCATACGCGATGCCTGCGCCGTCAAGACGCTGCGCGACGAAGCCTTCCAGGTCAAAACGGAAATGGTCTGGCCGGTCGCTTGGAACGAAGAAGCGCGAGAAGTTCGTGCCCGATTCCAAGAATCGCTCGCGGAATTCGGTGCCGACTTCGTAGTTCGCCTGGCTGATACACGGACCGATCGCGGCCACAATTCTGTTGCGGTTCGCGCCCAGCGTCTCCATCGCGGCAACAGTGGAATCGGTCACGCCGCCAAGTGCGCCCTTCCAACCGGCATGCGCGGCGCCGATCACTCCGGCCTCGCTATCTGCGAAAAGTACTGGCGCGCAATCGGCCGTAAGGATGCCGAGGGCCAGGTTGGGCACGTTGGTCGCCATTGCGTCAGCCTTTGGACCCTCCCCGATGTTCCACGGCGCGGTCACGGTGACCGCTTCGCCGCTGTGGATTTGGTAGAGCGTCAGAAGGGATGTGTCTGGTGAAAGTGTATCAACCACTCGGTCGCGGTTCGCTACCACATCGCCGCGCTCGTCGCCCGATCCCGGTCCGCAATTCAGCGACGCGAAGATGCCTTTCGAAACGCCGCCGCGACGCCCGAAGAATCCGTGCGCGATGCCGTCGCTTCGAAGAGTATTCGCGTGAAGAACGTTCATCAAAAGCCCGGAGGTTTGTGCGCTGTCTTTGGCATGATCGCCAACGCCTTGAACAGCGTGCCCATCTGCTCCGGCGTCACCAACCGGTCGACAGCCTTCGAAATTGCCTCAGCGGCCTGTGGGTTTTTCGCGCCCAACTGTTCCGCGCGCTGGCGCAGCCCGAGGTCTTCGAGAAAATCACCTTGCGCGATGGGTCCGTAAGACGCAGCGCCAGCGTCTTTGGCATGCGACGCGAACGCCAGAAAATCCACATGGGCGGAAAGATCGCCTTCGCCAAGATCCGCAAGAACCGCTGCAAATTCATGCTCGGCAACGGCCTGCAACGTCTCTCCAAAACCCGGCGCGTCGTAGCCATAGTCGACGATCAACGCACCGCCCCCCTGTTGTGCAATAACGCGTGCGATTTTCTCGATGAGCGCGAAACTGGAGGGTGATACCTCGTAGACTGCGCCATCCGGCGCAAATTCGCGATCGGGGGGAATGGTTATGTTTGTGGGCGCCGGCGACAACGCAAATGCGAGCGCGCCGTCGGCATCGACGGTCACGATGCGCTCGCACCAGCCCCGCTTGGCCTTCACATATTGCCGGATCGGCAGCGCGTCGAAGAATTCGTTGGCCAAAAGGAATAGCGGCCGGTCTTCAAGAGATTCGTCGAACTGCGTGATCCAGCGAATCTTGTCGCTCCACACTTTCAGATTTTTGCGTTGTACATCACGGAGTGCCGGGCTCGCCTCGACCAGTACGATTTCCAGATCGTTCAGGAATTCAGGCGCAACCCGCATGGCGCGTAGAGCGTCGGCCAGGAGCGTGGCGCGACCCGGGCCGAGTTCGACAAGTCTTTTGTGTGCTGGTCTTGCCTGATCGTGCCAGACCTGCACGCACCAGAGGCCCAGAAATTCGCCGAACATCTGGCTGATCTCCGGCGCGGTGATGAAATCGCCGGCCGCGCCCAGCGGATCGCGGGTGGCGTAGTAGCCCGCCTGCGGATCGTGCAACGCGATGGTCATGAACTCCGCAATGGAGATCGGTCCTTGCGCCGCAACCACGGCGGCAACGCGCTGGCCAAGGGCGTTCACGCTGCTTTCGTTTCCTTCAACACATACCAGGCAAGGTACGAGCCTGCGATCAGCAGGCCTACCGACAACGCCTGGCCCATGCTGAACCAGCCGAGAAATGGTGTGTCGGGTTCGCGGAAAAACTCCACGACGAAGCGCAGCATCCCATAGCCGAACAGGAAGATCGCGCTGATCAGGCCGGGCCGCTCATGCAGCCGGAACACACGAAGACATATCTGCAGGACAACAAACAACAGAATACCTTCCAGCGCCGCTTCGTAGAGCTGGCTGGGATGGCGTGGAGTTCCGTCATTGGCGCGCGGGAATACCATCGCCCATGGAACATCCGCAGGCTTGCCCCACAACTCACCATTCACAAAGTTCGCGAGGCGACCAAAGAATTGCCCGATGGGCTGTACCAGACAGACCAGATCGCCCATGGAAAAGAAGCTGAGTTTGTGCTTTCGGGAAAACAGCCACAGCGCCAGGATCACACCGATCACGGCTCCGTGGAACGACATACCACCTTCCCAGGCGGCAACGATGCGAATGGGATTCGTCAAAAATCCCATAGGAAGGCCCTGACAGAAATTACCCTGCGGCGAAGCGGTGCAGAGGAAGATACCGTAGAAGATGACCCAGCCGAGCCGGCCGCCGATGATAACGCCAAGCGTTGCCCAGACGACGAAGTCTCCGATCTGCTCCTCCGTCGCTGGCGGTTTTCCGTTGAACGGTGGATTCGTCCACAGCGTCTTCTGCCGCAGCATGAGCAGAACAGCCCACCATCCGAGCAGCAGCCCGGAGATATACGCGATGGCGTACCAGCGGATAGAAAGCGGTCCGATCTTGATCAGGACCGGATCGATCTGGGGAAACGGAATGACCATGGCAGAGACGCTTTCGGCAGCGGTCGAATCGTAAGCTGATTTGCGCCGCTTCGCTATTCAAAGCCGGATGCCTATATTAGGTCCCGGAGGTGATCCCATGCAGACCGACAATCCTTTTCTCGACGGAATGGCCAAGTTGTTCACAGACGCCGCTGGCGCCGCCAACAGCCTGCGCAACGAGATCGAGAGCATCGTTCGCCAGCGTATGGAGCGGCTGGTGGCGGATATGAACCTCATTCATCGCGACGAATTCGAGACGGTGAAGGCGATGGCGGCGAAAGCGCGCACCGAAAATGAATCGCTTGCGGCGCGCGTCGCTTCTCTGGAAGCGCTTGTTTCGACTCTGAAAAAAGAGTCCTGAGCATTTCGCAAAGCTGTGAACGAGAGTCCGGAATCCAAAATCGTTCGATCGAGACTCTTGTGCGACTACAAAATCTTGTGTCAGGTTGACTCTCAACTGCTTCGATTTGCGTCGGACCCCAGTTGTAGGAGTTCCTTGATGACGACCGTCCAGCTCAACGAAACGCCTGCCGGTCCACACCCGCTCGACATGCTCGAGCAGGCGGTGGAGGACAATGGCTGGCAGTTCGAACGGGCGGGTCGCGATGAACTCAACCT
>CAZCJI010000051.1:0-12521 GCA_964498625.1 uncultured Rhizobium sp. | reverse complement strand
GGTGCCAGGCGTGGAATACGAGCCGGGACGTGAGGGCAAGCGCTTTCGCGCAATTCAGAATTACATCTTCGAAAACGAAAGCACCAAGCAGGAAATTGTCTTCGCTGGCAAAGGGATCGAAAGTGTCACCCAATCCGGCCGCCTTTGCCAGTGTGTTGAAGCTCTGCTGCAGATCGATCGACGGCTCGGCAACGCGGGCGCTTCCAAGAGCCTTGCGGAGATAATCGACGTGGTCACGTTCGTCTCCTGCGATTTCAGTCGCATAGGCCTGCACGGCGTCGGTTTTGAACGGCACCATGCCTCCGCCGGTTACCGTGCCTTGCGTTCCCTGACCGGTGGTCTCATCGGGGGACAAACCCGTGCCGTAAACCGCACGCAAGTAATATTCAGCCTCGAGGTATTCAAGGTTCAAAGCAAAGTTGAGAATTTCCTGATCCAGCGTCATGCCACCGGTCACATTTGCGCGCGCGATGGATGCCACGCCGCCTGTGCCAAGAGCTGCCATTGTGGCGAGGCTGGATTTCAACACTAAGCGGCGATTGGTACCGCCAGTTTCTTCGATGCTCATGATGATCTCCTTCACGGAATGTATGCGCGCCGATCATCGGCGGTGAGCATTGTCTTCCTCTTCTTTATACGTGGACGAGAGACATTGGTTCAGTTTGAGGACGGTGAATCATGCATTTGGTGCCGATTTATCTATGTTATTGCCAATACTTCCGTATACGGACTGTTGTGCGGGACGCACCTATGGCCTATGCCCGCTCGAAGAATGACGAGCGGTGTTTCTGGTGAAAAAATGGCGCGGCCGTCGGCGCTAAATTGCGACCGTCTGAACCACCAACCAAGCGTTAACACTCACAATAAGAGCAGCTAGCGCATAACCGGCGCGTCGCACCCATCTACCGTTCACAAAATAACCCATCAACTCGGCATCGCTTGTGAAGCGTACGAGCGGGATTACCGCGAATCCGAGCTGCAAGCTCAGAACGACCTGGCTGAAAATTAGAAGCTTCGAGGTCGCCCCCTCACCTGAAAGTGCTGTGACGGCTAGCGCGGGCAGTATGGCCAGGCCGCGCGTCAGCATACGGCGATAGCAGGGATGCATCTTCAGGCCGAGGAAGCCTTCCATCACAATCTGTCCGGCCATCGTCCCGGTCAGCGTGGAATTTTGACCGGCTGCCAGAAGCGCGATCGCGAAGACGATGCTGGCGGCGCCGGCGCCCAAAGTCGGCGTGAGCAGCTTATAGGCGTCTTCGATTGTCGCGACACCGGAATGACCTGACCAATGGAAGGCAGACGCAGCGGTGATCAGAATCGCCGCGTTGATCAACACGGCGATTGTCAGAGCCGCGAAGCAGTCAATGCTGGCGAAGCGAATAGACTCCTTTTTTCCGGAGATCGAGTAGTCAGTTGTTCGCTGTTGAGAGATCGAACTATGCAGATAGAGATTGTGTGGCATCACCGTTGCGCCAAATATTCCCAGCCCGAGATACAAGGCAGCGGAATTCAACGGCGTCGAAGCGCTTGGAACAAAAGAGCCAAGCAACGCGCCCGCGGACGGATGGCTCGCGATCATTTCATAGATGAAACAAGCCCCAATCACACCCATGAGGGCGATTACGAATGCTTCTAGCTTTCGGAACCCAGACTTCTGAAGCCCCATGATGAGCAACGTGTCGAATGCGGTCAGCGTGACGCCGAGCAGCATCGGCAAATGAAACAAGAGCTTTAGGGCAATAGCCGTGCCGATCACCTCCGCGAGGTCGCAAGCTATGATCGCAATCTCGCAAGTTGCCCAAAGGAAGCGCGATGTCGCGGGGGAATAGCGCGCTCGGCAAAGCTGCGCGAGGTCTTGGCCAGTCGCGATCCCTAGCCGAAGCGCCATCCACTGCAGCAGCATCGCCACGAGATTGGACAACACGATGATGGGAAGGAGCGCAAAGCCGAACTGTGAGCCGCCGGCAATGTCAGTCGCCCAATTGCCGGGGTCCATATAGCCGACAGCGATAAGATAGCCAGGACCGCTCGCCGCGAGAAGCTTGGTCAGGAAGCGTGTGCTCTTCGCTAGCTTGGCATTCCACGACGGCGCATGTTGCGGAACAGCGATCGGCGGGAAAGCCGAAGCGACAACTGCTTGATCAGCTGGTGGCGGAGGCGACACGCATTCCCCTGTACTTGCGAGCGTTGCGCAACATTTTCGCGCGCTGGTCACTCAAGTTGGGAAATCAAAGCGCAGGTGTTAGTTCCGCTTTTCCGCTGCAATATAAAAGCTAGTTTGTGTGATCCGTTGGCGAATGCATACCGTAGCGTTGACGTTGGACTGCGAGGTTCCGTTCGACGCAGAGTATATGAAAAGGCGGCGCAGCAGCTGCACCGCCTTCTAAGAATTCAATCGCCGAAGAACCGCGCGAACCGGGGCTCTTTTTTCTCGGCTAGTCACATCATATCGTGCATGGCCATCTTCATATGAGACATACAGGTCTTTTCATCGCCCTTGGCCATCGCGGCCTTGGCCATGTCCATCTGCTTCATGGCCATTGCCTTCTTGCTCTCATCCATGGGCTGAGACATGCCGTTCGCCTTGTCCATCATGCCCTGACACGTCATAGGCTTGGCAGAATCGCCGGACATGCTGCCGTTCGACATTGAGCCAGAACTTGAGCCCATCTGCGCCATAGCCGGCATCGATACGGCCATCAACATGGCCGCAGCTATAGAAGTCATTGCAATTGTCTTCATTGGACCTCCCGGGGGTTATCTGGATAGCGTGCTCTGACGCCACGCAATGAATACGCAGGCGGCAGGCTAAAGTTACGGGAACTCCAAATTCTTTCCGCTATTGGCCTTCGCAGTGATCCGCGGGCCGTCTGGCTTCGTAAAAATTTCTCTCAACTTGCGAAAAAGCCCAGGATGCAGTGCAACATTATCGAACGTGCCTTTGAGATAGCGCGAAGCGGCACGGCTGCAGGCCCTGATGAGATCGCAAAGATTCTAGCGCGCGAAGGGTATTCCGACGCGCATCAGCAGCTCGGTGGCATCACGATCCGTAAGCAACTTCGAGAGGCTTGCCGGACCGCGAAACCTTCCTCGTGAATCCAATTCGAGAGTTACGGCCAGCTAACCGCGTGCATGCACTAAGTAACCAGCGGTCGCGGCGATTGCTGTGAGCGCTGCGCCCCAAGCCGTATCGAGGGCTGCCAGTGATATGGTCCAGACCCTGATAGTCGCCAGATTGGTCAGATCGTAGGTCATGTAGGCGAAAAGACCGAACAGGGCACCATAGAACAGTGCCACGTACCACGCGCCGTTGCGCAGACCGGCGGCGACGGGAAAGATGACGACAGCCAGCGCATATAGCAGATAAAATAGTGCTACGAACACCCAGCGCGGTTCGTCGAGCAGTATCCCTCCCAAAGTCGGGCGGAACACCGCCTTGGCGAAATAGCTCAGCCAAAGGGCGTCGCCGATTGCGAGCACGGCCAGAACGATCAGGTACCGAACAGCGTTGGTCATCATGGCGAATTCCTCCGCAGCCTCAATAGAAGCTTCCCGTCAGAGTCTGGATCACGCGCGCGATCGGGTTGGTGAGGCGCATCGGTGCATCGGCGCTGATTAGGCACAGACAATCCGATTCATCCGTCACCGTAGGAGAGTGAAGGATCGCGTCGTCGGTTTCCGCGAAATCGCCCGGTCCGAACAAGCCGCCGCCATCACGGAACGCACCGTGCAGCACGATGGTGAACTCGCGGCCAGCATGGGTGTGCTGTGACAGCCTCGTATTGGGACGCGCGTACAAAAGATAGGTGCGCGCTTCGTTCGGCGCCCCCTCGCCCACGGGAGCAAACCAGATGTTCGGCGTGACCCACAGGCGGCGGCCGATCTTCCGAGACCGCAACTGCTGCGAAATCGCAAAACGATCAAGATAGCTGGGAGCTTGTCTTTCGACGCCTTTCCCGTTCACCGCGCGCTGGGCTATACGATTCAGGACATTCCGAAATGCGCCGTCGGAAAGAGCCACAGATGCCTCATCCTGCAGAACAATGCCACCAATGCACTCCAGGAAGCCCACCTCTTCACGGCACACCGTACAGGCCTGAACATGCGTTGCCACGACCAGCGCCGCGCCGGCATTCAACGCGCCGCGTGCGTAGTCGGAAAGCACTTCTGTTGCAGGGTGATGGATAATCATTGTTGCCCTTCGACCAATGCGCGAAGCCGCCCCATAGCAAGCCTGATGCGCGATTTCACCGTGCCCAGCGGAATGTTCAGCAAGCGCGCGATCTCGCCGTGCGCGTGGTCGTCAAAAAAAGAGAGCCGGATCACCGTCGCCTGTTCTTCCGAAAGCTCCGACAGCGCGCGGCGAACACAAGCCTCCTGTTCTGACGACACCAAGGTCTCGCTCGGCAACGGATCTGGCTGTATCTGAAAGAACTCAGCGATACTGTTGGGATCGCGCTCGCGCCGTTTCATGTCGATGCGCAGATTGCGCGCGATAGTGAATATCCAGGTCGAGGCCGACGCGCGGTCAGAGTCGAATTGCGCTGCCTTGTTCCAAACCACCAGCATCGCATCCTGTGCGAGGTCCTCGGCAGTGCCGGCCGCAACGCCCATCCTCAGGAAGAAACTTTTCAGACGCGGCGCAAAATAGGCGAACAACTCTTCAAACCGTTCGCGATCACGTTGCCGCGCAATCGCGACCACGCATGCGGACCAGTACTCGCCGCAGTTCGAATCGCCCTTCGAAACCGTCATGCGCATCCGAAGCGCAGGATGAGCGCGGACCCGAGGTCGCGATCGTGCAAGCCGTTCTCCAGCAAAGTGAAATCCACGGCTCAGCATAAAGGGTTTTACGGTTATCGGGAGGGGTTGGATCAACGTCTTGGCGGCCAGGGAACAAATAGGCTGGTCCGCCGCACATAGTCGGCATAGCCCGGCCGGCGCTGCCCGATCGTGTCTTCCAGCAAGCCTGCTCCCGAATAGTGGATCAGCAGCGCGCTCATCACGATGGGCCCAACGACAATCCACCACGCCGCCCCGCCTCCGATGGCTATGACGAAAAAGCCCCACCACATCAGAAAGTCACCGAAATAGTTTGGATGCCGAGACCAGGACCATATTCCGTGGTCGAGCACGGTTCCCTGATTGGCGGGGGCAGCACGGAAACGGGTTAGTTGTATGTCGGCGACCGCTTCGATCACGATACCTACGACCACCATGGCGATGCCAAGACCGTCGATCCAGCTCAGCGGCGCTGCAACCGAAAACACGGTTTGCAGCGGCCAGGAGATCACCCAAAAGAGTGCTGCCTGAAGCCAGAATATCCAGAATAGACTGGTCAAAGGGAAATTCTGTCCGTGCTTTCGTCGTATCTCGGCATAGCGATAATCCTCGTGGCCGAGCCGCTTCCAGCGACGGTAAATGTGGCTCCCCAGCCGGATGGCCCACACAGACACTAATCCGAGCACAATCCAGCCGCGGGTCTCTCGTACCGGGCCGAGAACGGCACAGAGGAGCGCGACGACCGCGAATGCGGGCGCCCATAGGATGTCGATGATCGAGACGTCGTGAAGTGCGCGACTGAGCGGCCAAAGCGCAGTCATCATCGCAAAGGCCAAAGCGAGCGTAAAGAAAGGATGCTCCATGAGCCCGGTTAATACGCAGCGGGGCCGTATGCGGATCACCTAATCCAATCCAGGCACGCTCTCGTACAAAGCCAGACACTCGAGCGTTACGACCCGTCAAATGAGCCTGGTTCCAAAATCGATCATCGCAGAGCGCTGGTTGGCTGCCCTGAAGCGCATAGCCTGCGGTTCCATCACGTTCATCGCGCCGGGTGGCGAAGCATTCGAATTCACCGGCGCCGAGTCCGGCCCGGCCGCCCAGTTCCGCATCCACGATTGGGGCGTGATCGAAAGGGTAGTGGCGCGCGGCGATATCGGCCTCGGCGAAGATTTCATCGCGGGCGCGTGGGAGACACCGGACCTCGAGACGCTGATCAGTTTCTTCCTGCTCAACATGGATGAGTTGGAAGGCTTCGCGCATGGCAGCTTTCTCAATCGGCTCGCCTTCACGATTCACAACACGCTGGTCCGCCGCAACAGCCTGAGCGGTTCCAAGCGCAACATTGAGGCGCATTACGATGTCGGCAACGACTTCTATGCGCTGTGGCTGGACGAGACGATGACCTATTCATCGGCGCTGTTTGCCGGCAATGAGAGCTTGCCGCAGGCCCAGCGGCGCAAATATGAGCGCATTCTATCGCGCGTAAATGGAAGCAGATCTGTTCTCGAAATCGGTTGTGGTTGGGGTGGGTTTGCGGAGCAAGCAGTCGATGCCGGTTACGACGTTACCGGGCTCACGATTTCTCCGTCCCAGCACGCTTTCGCGAACAAACGGCTCAACAGCAAAGCCGATATCCGTTTGCAGGATTATCGCGAAGTCCGCGGCAAGTTCGACTCGATTGTGTCCATCGAAATGATCGAGGCCGTTGGTGAACGATATTGGTCGAATTATTTCCGCACCATTGCGGAACGCCTGAAAACCGGCGGCCACGCGATGATCCAGGCCATCGTCATGCCCGACGATCTGTTCGCGGGGTATCGCCGGCGCAGCGACTTTATCCGACACTACGTGTTTCCGGGCGGCATGCTTCCGTCGGTCGCTCGCTTGAGCGAGGAAGCCGGCCGCGCAGGGCTGAAAATCGTCGATACTTACCGGTTCGGTCACGACTACGCCAAGACGCTGCGGGTATGGTCCGAACGCATGATGGCGCGCGAAGCGGAAATCCACGCACTTGGTCACGACGATCGGTTCCTACGCAATTGGCAATTCTATCTCGGCATTTGCGCGGCCGCTTTCGCTGTTGACCGGACGGACGTTGTCCAACTCGAGTTCGCGGGTGCGTAGAGCATTTGCAGTCGTTGGTCTGCTGCTCGCCACAGCGCCCGCAATGGGCGTCACAAAGCCCGCGGAGCTCGCAACAATCATCGAAGCAGAACGGCCATACGGCCACGGCGCGCTGTCGTGGCTGATGATAACAGCCTATGACGCCGATCTTTGGACGGACGCTCCGCGGTGGTCTATGCAGGCACCCTTTGCGCTCACGCTCACCTATCACATGGGCTTTTCGGCGGATGAGATCATCAGCCGTTCTGTACAGGAAATAAAGCGCGACAGCCCGGTCACGAGCGATGCCACCTTGGCCCGATACCGCAAGCTGATGACCGGCGCCTTCCCTGCCGTGAAGTCCGGCGATGAGATCACTGGTTTTTACGCGCCGACCGGCACCACCCAGATCTTTCTCAACGGCCGCCAGACAGGACAAATACACGACGCGGCGTTTGCGCAGGCGTTCTTCGGTATCTGGCTATCGCCTTCGACGACCGAGCCAGCCCTGCGCAACAAGTTGTTGCGGCTGCGCTAACGTGTGATCGTAACGGACGGCGGCTCCGGTTTGTGGAAATGCCGCAATCCTTTCAGGAAAAGCTTTACGGCCTGATAGTGGATGAGCCCTATCACCTTGAGCGGATAAAGCGGATTGCCCACCACGCCCTGAAGCAATCGTACGGAAGTGAGGGGCTTATGTTTCCCCGAGACGGAGGTGCGCAACAGCGGTTCTCCGTCTTTCAGAAGATCGATGCCGATCGCGATGCGCTCCGGCATAACCGAGAAGCGGAAGCGATATTCGCCCTCCATCGCCATGAACGGCGAGACATGAAAAACCTTGCGGGCGGTGATCTCGGCATCGGCCAAAATCGGTCTATGGTCGCCGTGAAGGCACAGATAGCAGTGCCGCTCGCCGAAAGTATTGCTCACCTCCGCCAGCACAGCACGCAACTGCCCATTGCTATCGTTGCAAAGCCAGAAGCTCACGGGATTGAACGCATAACCGAACATCCGGGGCAGCGTCATCAGCACGATGTCGCCATCCGCCTCCATCAAACCCCACTCCGCAAGCACATTCCTGATCCAGGCGGCGGGAGGAGTTTTTCCGTCACCGTAGTCGCGCGACCGGATACCGAACAAATTGGCGCCGTCGATTGAGAACAGTCCGGTTCGCCGCGGCGTCGAGAGTGCGCTCACCGAGATCAGAAGATAGAAAACACGATAATGGAAAGCGTTCACGCGCGGCCGAATGCGGGCGTGGAAGATTTTTGCCTGAAGCAGCCGCATCATCCTGAAGCCGCGGGAATGCCGTTCTCAACAAGACGCAGCGTGCGTTTCCGGGCGATGCTCCCCGGCTGCGGTGCCACCTGAGCAGAACTCGACCAAGGTGCCGCCGCGCCAAGCGCTTCGGCAACGCGCATCGCGCTGACCAAACCATCTTCGTGAAACCCATGGCCCATAACCGCGCGGTATTTGGAGCTATGGGCAGCAATGCATAACAACGGTACCCCAAGCGCACACATCACATTTTGTTGCCAGCGCCTGATTGTTTCCATTCGCGTCGAAACACATTCCGCCACATGCCAACACTCTGCTGAACATAGCGCGCGTTTTTACCGCCATCACATTGCGATATTGCCAGGACATGGCTTCCATCGTTCGTCGTTCACGAATGCGCCGCACCCGCACCGGCAACCTGCCAATCTTTGAACCGCGATCGTTGAGTTAGAGCTTTCCAAAATGGCGTCTCGCTGTACTCGGCGCCCTCGCTCCAGTAAGGCTCGAAGAAAAACTCGAATTCGCCGCTGTCGTAGGCCCGCGTATTCCACACATTTGCTATTTCGACATCGTGCGCTTCGATATGTCCCATAGCGATATCAGTCGCGTACACATGATGATCGGGAAAGCCCGCACCCCAGTTTGCAAGAATGTGTTCAGCTTCAGCGCGATTCTTAGTTACAATCGCAACTAGATAGCAATCACACCTAGTCTTGTTCTTCTACCTTCGGAGGTCCGGTGTATTTTGGCGCCCCGAGCAATTGATGCAAAATTCTGTCCAGCAAACGCAAAGATTAAACAATTAGGACTTGACGGCCCTGAACAGCTTTTGCGCGAGCGCCGACGATGCGCGCCATTTCTGGAAGGCGGGACGTCGCGCCAGAGCGATCCAGCGAGGGCTTCTAAAGAGAGCTTTTGGTATCGCCACCTCGCTGTACACATCGAAAAAATATACTTGGCGATCATAAGCGCGCTCGAACCAGTACGCTGCTCGATCATATTCGCCAACAGCGGCGAACACCTTTCCCAAATCGTCTTCCTGCGCACCGAAATCGCCGTAATGCCTCGCAACTTCCTCCGCTATGGCATGTGATTTGACGGTATCGCCGGAGCTTAGCGCGATTCCCATAGAGCAGTATGTTCGCTCCATCAGGGGCATTCCCGGAAACGAAAGTTGAACTTCGATAGATTTCGCTTGTGCGGCGCGGCCAGCAAATGCGTAGGCGTAGCATAGCTCGCTCATGGCGCCAGGCTGGCCCGGCTGAACCTCAAGCGAAGACTTCAGCGCGTCGATGGCTTCGCCAAAATGCCCATATTGCACCAGGATATAACCCAGTTTTCGACGGGCGATATAGGAAAGGGGATCGAGCCGCGCAGACTCGCGCTCCGCCGAAAGCGCCAAATCGTAGAGACCCAGCGCTCGGTAAGCCGAATACAACCCATCCAGAGCCATTGAATTGTGCGGATAAAGGCGCCGCAGAATAAGAGCGTTCGATATAACTTTATCCCAATTCAGGCGGCTGGCCTCGTACTCAATTTGGACCGCTAGCGCCTGTGGGTTGGTAGGATCGAGAGTGAGCGCACGATTGAGAGCGGTTTGAAATTCTCCGGTCACCTTCGCGTCCGCCGATTTCAGTGAGGCGGCTCTCAGAAGTGTGGACGCTTGCGCGGCGAACGCGTCCGGGAAGTATGGCGCAGCGCGGGTGACTTCGCGTAAAAGAGCGGTAGCAAGCGCTGTGCCCGCCTCTGTGCGGGTAGCGAAGGCAACTTCGGCCTGCAGGTACTTCCGGTAAATTGTTGGGTCTATCGTGGCTGACCTTCCCGAAAGCCTCGGTTTACCCACGCGCGTCGGCGTGACGATTTGCGCGACGTTCTGCGCGATCTCGTCCTGGATCCCGAGGATGTTTCCAAGATCGCGATCGAAGCTTTGCGACCATTGCTGGAATCCGTCGAAACCATTGACCAACGCAATCTCGATTCGAACTCGGTCGCCGTCCTGCCGTACGCTGCCTTCCAAAATGGAACGCACGTTCAACGCCTTTGCGGCGGCGCGGACATCCGTGTTCTTTCCAGCGAGCGCGAAGGACGAACTCCGCGCCGCGACCCTAAGCCCGGGAACCCTAGCAAGGGCCGCGATCATCTCGTCGGTGAGGCCATCGCTGAAATACTTCTGACTTTCCTCCCGACCGATGTTGGCAAAAGGCAGAACCGCGATCGATCCCGCAGGCGCTGTCGAAAGCCCCGCAATTACGGGTGGCTGCGATTCTATCCGTGAGGAATCATGCCGATCGCTCAGCCATAACCAAGCCCAAGAAGCCAGGATACCAAGAACGCCCGCCGCCACCGCCATCTGAAGGAAACGGCGAGGCGACAGATTCAATTCCAGTCTGGGATGTGCCGGGCTTGTGTCGTGAGAAGCGGCTCCCGTCGGAGCCTCCTCGGACCCCGCCGCTGAAACAGGCGGCGGAAGGCCAAAGAAGGCATCAAAGTCCGCCCGGGAGGCCGTCCACAAAGTCATGTTAAAGCCGGGCTTCCGTTGGGCGAGCGCTTCACTCACCCGAGCGAGATTGTGGCTCGTCGGAACCGCCTGGCCGGAAAGCCAGCGGCTCACCAAAGACTTGTCCAGCCCCGCGGAGGCGGACAGCTGCCCGCGACTGAAATTCAAGGCATTGAGCGCGAGGGCGAGCCGTGCCGCGAAACTATCCGCCGCCATCAAATCTTGCGCGGAGTCGCGGCGAGGTTTCGTGCGCGAACCCGGCGCCCCCCGAAATGGAAGCAGGGTCATACAAGCATTATCGGCAAAGCAGGGCGCTCGCGCAACCGGATGCAACGCCAAGGCCGCCGAAGTCGCGTAGCGCAACACGCTTCATCTACCCCGGCATCGCGTTCGCCAAACATACTCATGACGATAGCGGGGCCATTTCGGGGCCACGTCCACCCAAAGGAGGACCAACATGAAACGCTTATTCTGTGTTGCGACGGCCGGTCAGGCTTCGGCTGCCAGCAGCATGTCCGCCGAAGCCGCCAATGTATCTCTTGGAAAATCAGGACATATGTTGAAGATGCTGGCCACCATATCTTCCGCCTTGGTGGCCCTCCGCCGGCGCCGTTCGCGAGCCGTTCTGTTCGGGCTCGCTACACTTCTCGTGGGTCTCTCGCCCGTCGTGGCGCAGGCCGCTTGCCGCGGAGGGTTCTGTGTAAGTGGCACTGACCAGAACGGCGTTCACACTGTGACCTTCAGTGTGTCGATAACCAACTATACGCACTTTAACGCCAACACCCCTCAAGGCCAGATCCAGCTAGGCCCCAATGTACGGCAGTTCTCTTTCCGCAACGGTCCATCGGGCCAGCTTGAATCGTTCGCGTTGCAGGCCTGTTATAAGAACTTGCTGAAATCACGCTGCACGCCTTGGGCAACCTTTACGCACACGCCGCAGTGAAGGGGATGCTGCGTTGCCTGACCGCGAGCAGAACTCCGCCCGCGTGGCGACGACAATCACTGCAATGCAAGCATGCCTTTGCATCGCGTTGATCTAAGCCAGTTAGTGAGGAAGGGGGCTTCGTGCGCGTCATCACATCGGCCGTTTTGGCAACAGCGGTGATCTGCTGCGCCCTCTGGCCAATTAGCGGAAATTCAGCGCCAACCTATTCGCCTCTGATGAGCGGGGGCGAGCAGATGGGCAAATTGATTGGCGGGAACGGTGGCGGCCCGTTTCAAGCCAGATGCCCTGCTGGCGAAAGCTATCTCGCTGGACTCGAAGTCACGACCAACGAACGTGTCTCTACAATCAAACTGATGTGCGCGGCCCGGCAGGGCAACAACCTCGTCAATGCGATGAGCATGGGTTCTGACATCGGAAGGGTGGCCTATGACCGCCACAGTCAGATTTGCCCCAACGGTGGCGCAATCAACTCCATCCAGGTCCAGTCGGACGGGTACGACGTTATCGGTGTATGGAGCATCGCGCTGCGCTGCAGCGATGCTCACGGGATATTGCCAATCGGCGAGCCGAACTATGCAACGCTAGCTGGTACACCCCAGCTCACCAAAAACTTTTCGTCGCCAAATCGGGTCGATGGCCTTGACGAGTGCCCGGCGGGCTATATCGCGAAAGGTGTTTGGGGTCACTCCGGTCTGTTCGTCGATTCGATCGGCTTGATCTGTGACTGGGTTGCAGCTGATCCGCCGCCGCCAGTCTCCAACGCAGGCAAACCTATCAAGATTACAGGCGCGGCTGGCGCATCGCCGCGGCCCAGCTCTGGGTTCGATGGCAATTGGAGCGTGACCTCCAACCTTGGCAATTTCGAGATCGATCTTCTGTTGGTGAACGGCCGCACGATGGGAGCGGAACTCA
>CAZCJI010000050.1:0-12535 GCA_964498625.1 uncultured Rhizobium sp. | reverse complement strand
GAGATCGCGAAATACGACAAGGCCCTCGCCGATCCGCTGATCTTCACGCAGGACCGTGCCAAGGCGACATCAGTGTCGAAAAAGCGTGCCGACGCGCAGCGCAAGCTCGAAGCCGCCGAAGCGCGCTGGCTGGCCGTGAACGAGGAATACGAAGCGGCCATGGCGGAAGCCTAGCCCTTCAACGCCGCGCGCGCGATCGCGCCCCATTCCTTCTGCGCGCCGCGATAGCGCCCGGTCGCACCGTCAAGATTCTTGACCACCTGCGTGAACATCGTGCGCGCCTCATCCGTTCGGCCCAGATGCGCGAGCAGTTGGCCGTAGCGCGTGCGTGCTTCCTCGCCCGCAAAATAGGGAACGAGGCGTTTGTATTCTTCAACCGCCTCGTCGTTCTTGTTCTGCAACTCCAGCGACCGCGCATACAGCAGGTGCGCGTCTTCGGATTGAAATTTCGGATCGGCGGCCTGGACCGCGTCGAGCGACGCCTGCGCGCCCGCGCCGTCGCCGTTCAGGAACTGGGCGCGCGCCAAGCCGAGCAACAGGGCCGTGTCGGTCGCGAACTGGCCCTGCAGCGCATTCTGATACATCTCGATCGCATCGGCATATTGGCCGCGCTGGATCAGTTGTTCCGCGAACGTGCGCTTGGCATCGGCGGAGCCCACCATCTCCACATCGCGCATCGCGGCGCGATAATCCTTATTGGGATCGATGGCACGCGCAGCGCCGCGCTGAAGCTGCTGCGCCGTGCGGCTGCGAAACAGACCTGGCACAATCATCATGAAAAAATAGATCAGCGGCCCGATGCTCGGCAGGAACACGACGACGTATATCCATGGAAAAACATTGCCGGTCCGGATCATGTGGACCACGCAGCCCACCAGCAGTGCCAGCGAAATCAGACCGATGGGCGAGTAGAGATAAGCGAGCAATCCCACAGGGGCGCCTCCTTGACCGCGCCGGTTTAGCAAGCGCCGAAACCCCGGTAAACTGCGTCCGCGCGAGGGGGATTCGCATGCGGGCTTTCGACATCACGCTGTTCGCGTTCGTCTATGCGTTGGCGACCGCCCATCTTCTTACCACGGTCGCCGAACTGATCCGCGAACGGTCGCGCGTGCGGTTCTCGTGGGTTCACTGGGCATGGATGAGCGTCGGGCTGTTCGAGATATTCGCCTGGTGGATCGGCATGTGGGACATGCGGGGGCTTCCTTCCTGGTCGGTCCCGATGATCGCGTTCCTGTTCGCCATGGCCATCTTGATCTATGTGCAAATCAGGCTGACCTGTCCCAACATCCCTGCCGAAGACGAGATCGACCTTCGCGAATTCCATCGCCGCAATGGACGCGAATATATCCTCGCCTTTGCCCTGGTGGCGTTTCTGACAGTCCTCGTGAACATCCTCTTCGGCGAGATGACCAGCGTGCGCGAGATGATCCTCCAGAACCTCGCTGTGGCGCCGATGTTCGTGATCGCTGTCATCGCCGCAATCTCTTTCCGGCCATGGGTTCAGGCCTTGTCGGCTACGGCACAGATCGCGCTATGGATTTTCTATTTCGCGACGCTGCAGGGCGCGCTCACGTAGAGACAGTCACGCCTGCTTCTCGAATTTTCCGCTCGGCATTTCCTTCCAGTAGGTCACGTCATGACCCGCTGTTTTTGCGTCCTTCCAGGACGTTCGCGCCGTGCCGAGCATCTCTGCATCGCGCCCGTCGAACATGAGCACGATGCGCGTCAGATCGTTGATCGCGTCCCACGCCGGAGGTTTCGCGCCGCCGACCAGAAACATCACGTCAGCGGCATTGGCATTGCCCTCTTCCATCGTGATCAGCACCGGCTGATGCGCGGCGACGCCGTCCCCCTGCTGGGCGTGGGGCAGGAAGCTCGAATCGTCATAGGTCCAGAGCAGATTGTCCAACGCTTCGGCGCGTTCCGCGGAGTCGCAACGGATCAATGCGCGCCATCCGCGTTCCAAAGTTCGCTCGACAAGACCCGGGAGTACGTCCTCCAGAGACCGTCGCTCCAGATGATAGAAAAGCGTCTCGGTCATCAGACGGCGCCGTTGAATTCAAAATGGGCGAAGGTTTCCTTGTCGGGATCGAACTCGACGCCGAAGAATCCCGATCCGCCATCGCAGACGAGGGTCGCGTGCAGTCTCCAGTCCAGAGTTGAAGATTGTTCGGTGCCCAGAACGTCGCGCGTGAACGCGTTCACGTAGATAATCTTGCGGCCGCCGACGACAAATCCCGCATATTGGCGCAGATAAACTCGCGAGCGGTCGGGGTGCTCTCCGCGTTTTGCCAACGCTTCGTCAATCGCTTTCGGCAGCAACTCCTCGAGCTTTGCGATCTGAGCCTTGTTGGGTTGCCAGGTGCCCTGCACGGGACCCGGCGTGTTCCGGCTACACTGATTGAGCAAATCGCGCGCGGCCTCTTCGGAGAAGACGGCGCCATCCGCGGGATCAAGCGTGGTCGCCGCCACAACCGGCGCCGTCAGAAGCAACAACGCGATCCCGCAAACCGCCGCGAGGCGCATACCTCACTCCTCGTAGTGTTCCGCTACCAGACGATCCAGCAATCGCACGCCGAAGCCCGTCGCCCAGCCCGGTGTCAGCGGTTTCTGCTCACCGTCCTGCCAGGCGACACCGGCGATATCGAGATGCGCCCAAGTTTGACCTTTCTCGACGAAACGCTGGAGGAACTGTGCAGCGGTGATCGAGCCGCCATAGGGCCCGCCGATATTCTTCATGTCGGCGATCTTGGATTTGATCGCCTTGTCGTAGCCAGCGCCGAGCGGCATCCGCCACACCGGCTCGCCCGACACCTTGCCTGCCGCTACCAGACGGTCCGCGAGCTTGTCGTCGTTCGAGAACAGACCCGCATTCTCATTGCCGAGAGCGACCATGATCGCGCCGGTCAACGTCGCCAGATCGATCACGAATTTCGGCTTGAACGTCTGCTGCGTGTAGGTGAGCGCGTCGGCGAGCACGAGACGGCCTTCGGCATCGGTGTTCAGCACTTCGATGGTCTGGCCAGACATGGATTTCACCACATCGTCGGGACGCTGCGCCTTGCCGTCGGGCATGTTCTCGACGAGGCCGATGACCCCGACCGCGTTCACACGCGCCTTGCGCGCTGCCAGCACGCGCATCGCACCGACGACGGCGGCCGCACCGCCCATGTCGCCCTTCATGCCCATCATGCCGGCACCTGTCTTGAGCGACAGACCGCCGGAGTCGAAGCACACGCCTTTGCCGACGAACGCGACCGGCGGCGATTTTTTCGCGCGCGCGCCATTCCATTGCATCACGACAAGCTGGCTCTCACGCTCGCTGCCCTGGCCCACGCCAAGCAGCGCGCCCATGCCGAGCTTCTTCATCTGCGCTTCGCCGAGCACTTCGACTTTCACGCCGAGCTTTGAGAGCTGCCGAGCCCGCGCCGCGAACTCCGCTGGCGACAACACGTTCGGCGGCTCGTTCACCAGATCGCGCGCCAGGAACATACCGTCCGCCGCCGCTTCCTGAACGGCCCATGCCTTGCGCGCACCGGCTGAGTCCGAAGTCGCGATCGTCGCTTTCTTCACACTGGTTTCGTGATCGGAAAGATCCTTGGTGCGATAGTGATTGAACGCATAACTCTTCAAGCGCGCGCCCATTGCCAGATGCGCGGCAAAAGCCGCGGGCTTCAGCTTTGCGCCTTTCGGCAGATCGATCTCGAACGTGGCCACGGTCTCTCCGGCACGTGACAGGAAGGCAACCGCGCTCGCGGCGATGTCCTCGGCCGCATGCGCATCGAGATCGGACGCCTTGCCCAATCCCACAAGCAAGATGCGCGAGGCACCGAGGTCCGCGGGCGCCAGAACTTCCATCGTCTGGCCGCGCTTGCCGGTGAACTTGCTGACCCTCAATCCACGCGCAATCGCGCCGCCTGAAGCCTTGTCAGCCTTCGCGGCCGCAGCCGTCAGTTGAGAGCCATCCAACGCCCCGACAATCCATGCGCCGGACGCGACCGGTCCGGCCGCGGCGAAAGTCAATTGCATAAGGCATCTCCCGATGAATTTATTGATTTATTTGGCAAAACTGGATTGCCGCAGCAAGGGTCGGTGATGCTAGTTTAGGACGAATCGCAGAAGGGGCAAGGCGCGCGCAAAGGTGCTGCCTGCCGCGACCCATACGCATGGCCTGGGCGAAAATGCCAAGACTGTCATTCTACGTCCTGGCCCAGATGCTGGGGCCGACGGCGCTGTTCGCCTTTTTGATGACCATCGTGGTCTGGCTGACCCAGTCCCTGCGCCTGCTCGATCTGGTGATCAATCGCGGCCAGTCGGCGGGGACCTTCGTCTATCTGACGATGCTGATCCTCCCCAGCCTGCTCGTCATCATCATGCCGATCGCCTATTTCGCCGGCACGCTTTATTCGCTTACCAAACTCAGCACCGACAGCGAACTCGTTGTGATGCATTCCGCCGGCTACAGCCGCGCGCAGCTGGCGGCGCCGGTAATGCTCGCCGCCGCGATCGTGATCGCGATGACCTATCTCTGCGGCCTCTATCTCATGCCGGCTGGCCAACGCGCGATGAAGGACAAGGTTCTCGACATTCGCGCCGACGTCGGCGCGGCACTGCTCGATGAGGGTGAATTCAATACACCCTCGCAAGGCCTCACCGTCTTCATCCGCGAGCTTTCGCCCGACGGCCATATCCGCGGCGTGCTGGTGCATGACAGCCGCACCGAAAAGCACCCGGTCAGCTATCTCGCGGAAAGCGGGCAACTCGCACAGACACCGGGCGGCGCCCGCCTGATCATGTACGACGGAACGATCGAACAATCCGACTCAAGCGGCGCGCATCTGTCGATCCTGAAATTCAAGACCTATGTCTTCGATCTCGATCAGTTTGCCGGGCCCGCGCGCGTGACCGACCGCGCGACGAACGAGCGCTACCTGAGCGAACTCTTCTGGCCGGGAAAGTCCGTGCGTCCGCAGCTCCGCGCCGCCTTTTTCGCGGAAGGCAATAACCGGTTGGCGCAGCCGCTCTATTGCATCGCTTTCGGCCTGATCGCACTGGCCGTCATTGCGCGTGGCCGCCGCGCGCGCGGCGCACAGGCGCTGCGCATCACGATCGCGGTGTTCGCCGCCGCCGGACTGCGCATCGCCGGCTACGGCGTGCAAGGCCTCGCGACTCATCACGCGATTTTCAGCCTTCTATTCTATCTGATCCCGTTGACCGGCGCGGCGATCGCGACAGCGGTTTTGGCCGGGGTCGAACCGCCCGATTGGTTCCGGCGGGGCGCGGTGCCGCAGGAGCTGGCGGCATGAGCTGGTCCTGGACTCTCTACCGTTATCTCGCCACGCAATTCGTGATCGGCGTCGGCATTGTCTATGGCGCGTTCCTGTTGCTGGCCTTTTCGATCGATATCGTGGACCTCATCAACCGCACGGCGGGTCACAGCATATCGACGGGCGTCATCATCGGCATGAGCCTCATGCAGCTGCCCGATCTTGGACAGAAGCTGCTGCCCTTCGCGATCCTGCTCGGCGGCGTGTTCGCTTTCGCACGCCTGTCGCGCAATCAGGAGATCGTGGCGACCCGCGCAGCGGGACTATCCGCATGGGATTTTCTTGCGCCGCCACTGGTCATGGCAATCCTGATCGGAGTGTTCGCCGTCATCGTGTTCACACCGATTTCCGCGCGCCTTCTGGGAGAATTCGCAGCCCTCGAGGCGAAATATATCCGCGGACAGGAATCGCAGTTGGCTGTGTCGATCAACGGATTGTGGCTCAGGCAAGGCGACGAGCGCGGGCAGTCCGTCATTCATGCGCTGCGCGTGGCCGATCAGGGTGTGCGGCTGGAAGACGTGGACATTTTTCTCTATGGCGCAAAAGACCACTTCCTCGGGCGCATCGATGCCAGAAGTGCCGACCTGACCAACGGCGCTTGGGTGTTGCACGACGCGTGGGTCAGCGGGACCAGCGGCGCCCCCAAGCTCAACAAGACTTACAACCTCTCTACGACCATGACGCCTCAGCAGATACAGGAAAGCTTTGCCTCGCCGGATACGCTTTCTTTCTGGGCGCTCCCGGGATTTATTCGTGCGGCGCAGAATGCAGGGTTCGCGGCGACACGTTATGAGCTTTATTTCTATCAGCTGCTCGCGCTACCCGCATTGTTTGCGGCCATGGTGTTCATGGCGGCGAGCTTTTCGCTCAGGCTCGGACGCGGCGGCGGCCTGCCGCGCGTCGTGCTGATCAGTGCGCTTTCGGGTTTCGGTGTGTATTTCTTCAGCGATTTGACGCGTGCGCTCGGACAATCCGGGATCGTGCCGGTCCTACTCGCCGCAACTGCGCCGGCACTTGCGTCTATCCTGATCGGTGCAGCCCTCGTCTTCCATCAGGAGGACGGATGAAAGCGCATCTGCTCGCCGGCGCAGCGGTCTGCGCCACGGCATTTTTCGTCATCGGCGCCAACGCCGCGGACACGACGGATACCTCCACATCCGGGGAATATCTGCTTCGGGCCGACGACGTCACATACGACACCAACAAACAGGTGGTGACGGCACACGGTCATGTCGAAGTCGACTACAAGGGCCGCATCCTGACCGCCGATACACTGATCTACGACCAGGTCGCCGACATCATCACGGCGGACGGTCATGTCGTGAGCGTCGATGACAAGGGCGATGTCGCGTTCTCCAACCACGCCGTGTTGACCGACAAGATGCGCGACGGCGCTATGGGAGGGTTTCAGTCCCTGATCGGTAAAACCGGACGTCTGGCCGGGACAAAAGCCTATCGTACCCAGGATCGTTTCACGACGGCGTACCGCGCCGCGTATACGCCTTGCAAGATTTGCAACAAGCCGGGACAGACCAAGCCGGTGTGGCAGATCAAGGCCTATCGTGTCGTTCACGACCAGATCAAGCACCGCATCAAGTTCCACGATGCGACCGTCGATTTCATGGGCGTTCCCGTGCTGTACACGCCCTATATGACGCAATCCGATCCGTCGGTGCGCTACTCGTCCGGTCTTTTGCCTCCCAGCATCGGCTCGTCGTCCATCATCGGCTCGTTCGCGAAAGTGCCGGTCTATATTTCGCTGTCGCCGTCGAACGATGCCACGATAGCGCCTTTGATTTCGACACGCGGCGGCGAAGTGGTCGAAGTGGAATATCGCGAGCGCTGGCAGGACGGTGGTTTCTGGCTGCAAGGGGCGACCGGTTTCAATCCCGATGGCGGCGGCTCCGGAAAACAGGATCAGATCTACGGCGATCTGTTCGGCTCGGGCCGCATACCGGTCACGGATCACTGGGACACGGGTTTCGACGTGCAGGTCACGTCGGACGACACGTTCCTCAAGCGTTATGACATTTCCCAGCTCGATCGCTTGACGAGCGATGTCTTCGTCGATGGTCAGGCCGGACGCAGCCGGTTCGCCGTGAGCGGATATTTCTTCCAGGGCCTGCGTCCCACCGACGATAACCGCCAATTCCCCGTCCCGCTCCCCTTGGTTGAGTACACCTATATCCCGGAGGATCGCCTGCTCGACGGTCAGTTCCGTTTCGATTTCAACACAGTTGCGCTGACTCGCGACGAAGGCGAGGACGACCAGCGCGCGAGCGCCGAATTGCGCTGGCGCAAACCGTTCATCGCGCTCGATGGACAACTCATAACCTTGCAGGCCGATGTGCGCGGCGATGTCTACCACATCGACAACGATCCGCTGCTTCCTTCCGACAGCAGCAAATTTATTTCGCGCGGCGTTCCGCAGCTCGCGCTCGATTGGCGTTGGCCGTTCGTCACCCAATCCGGCAGCGGCTCTTACACCATCGAGCCCATCGGACAGGCGATCTATCAGCCCTATGGCGGCAATCCCGCTGGCATTCCGAACGAGGACAGCACGAGCTTCGAACTCGACGAGAACAATATCTTCAGCTTCGACCCGCTTCCCGGCTACGACATCGTCGATGGCGGCCCGCGCTTCAATGCCGGCGTGCGTGCGGATGCGATCTTTCCGATCGCGCATCTGGAGGCTCTGATCGGCGAGAGCTTCCGTCTCAAGCCCGATCCGCTCTTCGCACCCGATTCCGGCCTGTCGGGAACGCAATCCGACATTGTCGGCCGGTTCAGCATCAAGTTCCCGCCCTATGTCGATCTGACGCACCGGATCGATATCGATGAGGCGACCGGCACCGTTGAGCGAAACGAGGTCTATCTCACCGGGACGCTCGGCCGGTCCTCATTACAGGTCAGTTATGTCCAGCTGGCGCCGTCGGCGATCACCCTGGGCCTCGACTCGCGCGAGGAAATCAACGCCCAGGCGGATTTGAATTTTTATCGCAATTGGCAGGCTTTTGCCGCCATCCAGCGCGACCTGATCGCGGGCGAGATGATCAACACCGAATATGGCCTCGGCTACGAGGACGAATGCCTTGGCGTAGCCTTCGCCTACCGCCGCAAATACACCAGCCAGCCCGGTCTGCCGCCCTCCACAGCCTTCCTGCTGCGCATCAACCTCAAGACCGGCGATCAACCAATTCAACCGTTTAGCTTGTTCCACCAGGACATATTCTCCTACAACCGTTCTTGAACGCCGAAGCAAACTGCTTATCCTGCCCGCTGGTGAGGGGCAGGCCGTCCGGGGCGGGCTTTAGCCGGGAAAGTCCTTGTGAGAACACTGCCACTTCGTCATTTCTTCTTTCGCATCGTCATGACCGCGCTTTCGGGCGCCGGTCTTTTGGCGCTCGCCGCGGGTCCAGCCAGCACCCAGACCGTCACGCATCATCATGCCAAGCCGAAACCGGCGGCAGCCCAGACGCCCCCGGCGGGCACGCCGGCCTCGACCCTTCCAGCAGCGGAACCCGAGGACGAGGGAGACGACCCGAACTCAGATGGTGTGGTAGCGGTCGTCAACGATCAGATCGTTTCCGAATACGACCTTCGCCAGCGCCTCGCGCTGGTCGTTTCCACATCGGGCATGCAGCCGACACCGGCGACACTCTCGAAGATGCGTCCGCAGGTTCTCGAACAGCTCAAGACCGAAAAGCTCGAGCTGGAAGAAGCGCAGCGCAAGAACATCACCGTGTCACCCACCGAGGTGGACAAGGAAATCGACGGCATCGTGAAGGACAACCACCTCAATCTTGAACAGCTCAAGGGCATTCTGGCGAAAGACAAGGTGGCGTTCGAAACATTGCGCGCGCAGATCGCCGTGCAGCTGGCCTGGCAAAAAGCAATCGAGGACGAATACGGCGACCGCATCAACATCACCGACGCTGACGTCAGCGAGGAACTGGCACGCATCGCCGTCGGCAAGGACAAGCCGCATTACCTTGTGGCCGAAATCTTCCTCGCCATCGACAATCCCGATCAGGAAGAAAAAGTCCGCAAGGCCGCCGACGATCTTGAAACGCAAATTAAGAACGGCGCGCCGTTCCAGACCATCGCGCGCCAGTTCAGCCAGAGCCCGACGGCCGCGGTTGGCGGCGACATCGGCTGGGTGCATGAAGGCCAGCTTGCCGACGAATTGAACGACGCGCTGAAAAAACTCGCTATCGGTGGAATTTCCCCACCCATCCGCGGCACCGGCGGTTTCTACATTCTGATCCTGCGCCAGAAGCAGGAGCCGGTGGGAACGAAGCTGCCCGATCCCGCGACGCTGCAGAAGCCGGAGAAGCCCGGCTATCTGCCGCTTGCCCGCGTGCTGCTGCCGATGCCCCCGAAGGCGCCGCAAAATTACGTCGATGCCGCCATGAAGGCGGCGACGGCAATTCACGACCGCGTTGAGAGCTGCGACCAGCTGCAGAAGATGATCAGCGGCGCGCACGGCGCCGTGTTCATGAATCTGGGCGAGATGAAATTGACCGATCTGAGCGAGCAGATGCAGGCCGAGCTCGCAAAAACCCAATCCGGAGAAGCAACGCAACCGTTTCGCTCGGCCGCTGGCATCGAAGTCATCGCGCGGTGCGACAAGCGCGCGCCGCCACAGGCCACGGCATTCGTGATGCCTTCGCGCGACGATGTGGAGAAGCAGCTCTTCCAGCAGCAGATCTCGATGCTGGCGCGGCGTTACATTCGCGATCTCAAGCGCGAAGCCAATGTCGAAACCCGTTGAGCCGAAAGCCGACGCACCAATTCTCCTGACCATGGGTGAGCCGGCCGGGATCGGGCCGGAGATCGCTGTTGTGGCTTACAAGGCGTTTGGCGGGCGGATCGGTGCGCGGCCTTTGCGCATCGTCGGCGATCCGGCGCTGTTTGCAGGCGTTCCGGATGTGCTAGCAACGCCGGCGCGCGCGACGCGCATGCCCGGCAAACCCGATCCGAAAAACAACGATGCAGTGACTCAAGCTGTCGAGATCGCCGTGCGGGCGTGTCTGGCGTGTGAAGCGGCTGCTGTCGTGACCGCACCGATAAACAAAGCCGTACTGATGCAATCCGGCTTCGCGTTTCCCGGTCATACGGAATTTCTCGGAGCGCTAACCGGGGTAAAACGTCCGGTGATGATGCTGGCGAGCGATCAATTGCGCGTCGTGCCGCTCACCATCCACATGCCGATCTCTGAAGTACCAGACGCGATCACGACGGCATCCATTGTTGAAACGGCGGAGATTACGCTGGAGGCACTGGCGCGCGATTTTCGCATCGCCAAACCACGCCTTGCGATTGCCGGGCTCAATCCGCATCCTGGCGAGTTTGGCGACGAAGACACGCGACGCATCGCACAAGCCGTGGAGCAGTTGCGCGCGAAAGGCCATGACGTGCGCGGTCCACTGCCGGCCGATACGTTATTCCACGAGGAGGCGCGCAAAACCTATGACGCGGCGCTCTGCATGTATCACGACCAGGCGCTGATCCCGATCAAGACATTGTCGTTCTGGGACGGCGTGAACGTGACATTGGGTCTTCCCATCGTTCGCACCTCACCCGACCACGGCACCGCATTCGACATCGCGGGCACGGGCAAGGCCGATCCGCGCAGCATGATCGCCGCCATTCGCATGGCAGCAAGCATCGCCGATGCCAGACGCGCCTGATCCGCTGCCGCCGCTGCGCGAGGTGATCGCGGCGCATGGTCTGACCGCGAAGAAATCGCTCGGCCAGAATTTTCTGTTCGATCTCAATTTGACGCGTCGCATCGCGCGCGCGGCGGGTCCGCTCGAAAACACGACGATCTACGAAGTCGGGCCCGGGCCCGGGGGGCTCACGCGCGCGTTGCTGGCGGAGGGCGCCGCGAAAGTCCTCGCCGTCGAGCGCGACGCGCGCTGCATTCCAGCGTTGCAGGAAGTCTCGCAAGCCTATCCCGGCCGGCTGGAAATCATTCAAGGCGATGCGTTGTCACTCGACGAACACGCGCTGTTCAAAGGCGAGCCGGTCCGCATCGCGGCCAACCTGCCCTACAACATCGGCACGGCGCTGCTGGTGAAGTGGTTGACCTCCGAAACATGGCCACCGTTCTGGCAGAGCCTCACGCTCATGTTCCAGCGCGAAGTCGCAGAGCGCGTCGTCGCCAAACCCGATACCGATGCCTACGGCCGCCTGTCGGTGCTGGCGCAATGGCGCGCGAAGCCGAAGATACTGTTCGATGTCGCGCGGCAGGCCTTCACGCCGCCGCCCAAGATCACCTCGGCCATCGTCCGCTTGGAACCTCTGGCCGAGCCGGTCGCGCCATGCCAATTACGCGATCTGGAAAAAGTCACCGAAGCCGCCTTCGGTCAACGCCGCAAGATGCTGCGCCAGAGCTTGAAGCAGATCACGCCGGATGCGGAAGCGTTGCTCACCGCCGCAGGAATCGATCCCACCCGCCGCGCCGAGACCCTATCGATCAGCGAGTTCGCGGCACTGGCGCGCGCGTTCAAACAGCCTCCGGCCGCTGCATCATTGCGTTGAATACGACCGGCGGCACCTTCAACGCGTCGGATTTGTATTCGGATACGAGCTTGTCAAAGCTCTTGTCCGGATCGCGCGTCATTGCGGCGAGCGCATCGAAGCGTTTGAACTGTGCCGCGTTCAGCTCCGATCCTGGTTGCGGCATCTCTCCCCACACGTCCCAGGGCAGCATTTCCATCTTGTTCAGCGCCGCGACATCGCGCACGACATTGCCGGCGATGAACCACCAGCCCCACATATCCATGATCCCGAACGCGACGGGATCGGCCTTGCCTTCGCGGCAGAGCGTCCACGCATCGCCAGCGATCAGGAAGCGGTCGCGCGGTACATCCAGCGGATCGAAAGCGATGCGGAAGAGTTTGCGCTGCACATCGTCCATCTGCGCATCGACCATGATCCAGCGCTTCTGCGCCTCATTCCAGTACTCGCCCACCCAGTGATCGAGTAACTTGCCGTTCTCGAAATAGGCGCCGAAGCCGCAGCGCGACCGCGCCGCATAACCCTTCGCGCGCAGCATCGCGACCAACAGCAGCGTATAATGCCGGCAGACGCCGATGGTGCGTCTCGCGAGCGGCCGTTCCTTCGTCAGCACGCTCTTGTCGCGGTCGAGGATGGAGTCGAGAATTTTATCTGCCCTGCGCAATTGCGCCTCGCCGATCCGT
>CAZCJI010000049.1:0-12705 GCA_964498625.1 uncultured Rhizobium sp. | reverse complement strand
GGTTTCCGGAATGGTCGGCGCCAGCGAGCTCACCGCATTGATGCCCATCGGTCCAAGAAACAGATAGTGCAGACCGCCGATGAATTGGTTTGTGCTCGCGCTCGCCGCCGGCGTGAAGGCGAGGCTATAGCCCGCGATCATCCAGAGCAGCGTCACCACACAGGTCGCACCGAAACTCTGCGCCAGGGTGGCGAGCACATTTTTCTTGCGAACCATGCCGCCGTAGAAAAGTGCAAGCCCGGGAATAGTCATCATCAGCACCAGAAGGCTGGAGGTGAGCATCCAGGCTGTGTCGCCGCTGTCGATTTTCGGTGTCGCCGCAAGGGCAGGCGTTGCCAGGAAAATTGCACAAACGGCAACGCCAAAGTGTGGCAGTGTCCTTGTCATGGAACTCCTAGAGCCTGTTGCGGCGCGGCAAAGAATCTTCATAATTAGAAGGAAATTGCCGTAGTCACGCAACAAACGAGCACAATTATCCACATAGGGCATGGGTGCGACCAAATGTTACGCTTTGTGTCTGTGCAGGCGCAATATCCGGCCAAGCGGCCCGCCGGATCGCGCAAGCGCGACCATGGCGAAATCCATGATGGTTTCGCCGCGCGGGAGGCCGCGGCGCAGGCGGCGCGTTGCGCACAATGCGGCGTGCCGTTCTGCCAGGTGCATTGTCCGCTCTCGAACAACATTCCGGACTGGCTGAAGCTCGCGGCCGAAGGACGCCTCGAGGAGGCCTACGAACTGGCCGAGAGCACGAACAACATGCCGGAAATCTGCGGACGCATCTGTCCGCAGGATCGTCTCTGCGAAGGCAACTGCGTCATCGAGCAATCGGCGCACGGTGCCGTGACCATCGGCTCGATCGAGAAATACCTCGCCGACACGGCGTTCGAGAACGGATGGGTGAAGCCGGTCCGTCCGCGCGCGGTGCGCAGTGAAAGCATCGGCATCATCGGTGCAGGACCAGCGGGGCTTGCTGCGGCAGAGCAACTTCGCAAGCAGGGGTACGGCGTCACGATCTACGACCGCCACGATCGCGCCGGCGGATTGCTGATCTACGGCATCCCGAATTTCAAGCTCGACAAAGCCGTGGTGCAACGCCGTGTCGCGCGGTTGGAAGAGGGCGGAATCGAATTCCGGCTCAGCGTCGAGATCGGGCGCGATCTGTCACTCCAGGATTTGCGTCTGCGTCACGACGCTGTGCTGCTTGCCACCGGCGCCTACCGCGCACGTGAGATCGGTGCAAGGGGCCTGGAGTTGCCTGGCGTTGTGAAGGCCCTCGATTACCTGACCGCCTCCAACCGCAAAGGTCTCGGCGATGTGGTTCCGGGCCACGAAGACGGCTCGCTCCACGCGCTGGGTAAGGACGTCGTCGTCGTCGGTGGCGGCGATACGGCGATGGATTGCGTGCGCACCGCGGTGCGTCAAGGAGCCAGTTCTGTTACCTGCCTGTACCGTCGCGACCGCGCGAACATGCCGGGTTCCGCGCGCGAAGTCCTGCACGCGGAAGAGGAGGGCGTGCGCTTCGAATGGCTCGCGTCGCCCGACGCGCTCGATGGCCTCGATGCCGTGGCGCGGGTGCATGGTGCGCGCATGCGGCTCGGCGAGGTCGATGCCAGCGGCCGCCAGAGTATCGAGAAGGGCAATGCGCGTTTCGAGATCGCGGCACAGATGGTGATTGTGGCTGCTGGCTTCGATCCTGAGCCGTTGCCGCAGATGTTCTTCGAAACCGGCTTGATCACGGGATCTGGCGGTCGCATCCGGATCAACCCGCACAATTTCACGACGAGTCTGGACGATGTGTTTGCCGCAGGCGACATCGTACGCGGTGCGTCGCTGGTGGTGTGGGCGATCCGCGATGGGCGCGATGCTGCTGCGGCGATTTACAAACATCTTCTGGCGAAGCGGGACGCGGTCCATGCCGCGGAATGATGGCGAGGATTTCGTTCGCCAGTACCGGCGCAATGCGGCTGCGCTGGAAGCGGCGCACGCCTATTCGCCGGCGGACGAGCATGATGCCTGCGGGGTGGGGTTTGTCGCGGCCATTGACGGCAAGCCGCGGCGCGAGGTCGTTACGCGCGCGATCGATGCGCTGAAATCGGTCTGGCATCGCGGCGCGGTCGATGCCGACGGCAAGACCGGGGACGGCGCCGGCATCCATCTCCAGGTGCCGCACAAATTCTTCGCGGAGGTCGTGCGGTTTAGCGGCCATCGCACGCGTCCGGGCCATATTGCGGTGGGGCAGATATTTCTGCCACGCACTGATTTCACCGCGCAGGAAACCTGCCGCACCATCGTCGAGTCAGAACTCCTGCGGCTTGGTTTCTATCTTTATGGCTGGCGGCAGGTACCGATCGATCTTTCGGTGATTGGCGAGAAGGCCAACGCCACGCGGCCGGAGATCGAGCAGATCATCTTCGGTACCGGCGAATCCAAGGACATGGAGAGTCTGGACCGCGCGCTTTATCTCTGCCGCCGCCGTATCGAGAAACGTGTGCGCGACGCGAGCATCGTGGGCTTCTATGTCTGTTCGCTGTCGTCCCATTCGCTGATCTATAAAGGCATGTTCCTCGCGGAACAGCTTTCGAATTTCTATCCCGACCTGCAGGACGAACGCTTCGCGTCTGCGTTCGCGATCTTCCACCAGCGCTATTCCACCAACACGTTTCCAACCTGGAGCCTGGCGCAACCCTTCCGCATGCTTGCCCACAACGGCGAAATCAACACGTTGAAGGGCAACGTCAACTGGATGAAGAACCACGAATTCAAGATGGCCTCGGCACTGTTCGGCGATGCAGGCGACGACATCAAGCCGATCATTCAGCCGGGCTCGTCGGACTCCGGGGCGCTCGACGCGGTGTTCGAAGTTCTTGTGCGGGCCGGTCGCAGCGCGCCACTCGCAAAGACGCTGCTCATTCCTGAATCGTGGACCAAGAAGGCATCGACGATTCCGGAGTCGCATCAGGCCATGTATGCCTACGGCAATGCTGTGATGGAGCCGTGGGACGGGCCCGCCGCAATCGCCGCCACGGACGGGCGCTGGATCATCGCTGGCATGGATCGAAACGGTCTTCGTCCGCAACGCTATGCGATCACCGAAGACGGATTGCTGGTGTCGGGGTCCGAAAGCGGCATGTTCTCGCTGGATCCATCCGAGGTCCTACGACGCGGACGTCTCGGGCCCGGGCAGATGATCGCGCTCGATTTGGTCGAGGGCCGCCTCTACGAGGATCGCGCGATCAAGGATAAACTCGCCGGCGAGCACCCCTATCTCGAGTGGACGCGCAAGATCGTGGAGCTGGAGCCGATCATCGGCCCCGGCCCCGAACCGCGCATGTTCGGCGACGCTGAATTGAAGACACGCCAGCGTGCAGCAGGATACTCGCTGGAAGACCTCGAATTGATCCTTCATCCGATGATAGCAGAGGGGAAGGAAGCGGTCGGCTCGATGGGGGACGACACGCCGCTCGCCGTGCTGTCGCAACACTACAGGCCTTTGTCGCATTTCTTCCGCCAGAATTTCAGCCAGGTCACCAACCCCCCGATCGACTCGCTGCGCGAAGATCGCGTGATGAGTTTGAAGACGCGCTTCCGCAACCTCGGCAATGTACTGGCGCAGGACGAAAAGCAGGCCGAAGTCTTCGTGCTGGAGACGCCGGTAATCTCCAACGGCATGTACGAGCGCATCCGCGATCATCTGACCGGCAAGTTCAAGGAGATCGATTGCGTCTTTCCGATCACGCGCGGCATGACGGAAGGGGAAGCGCTGGAACAGGCTATCGCGCATGTCCGTGCCGAAGCCGGGCGGGCTGTGAAGGATGGCTTCAGTCATTTGATCCTGACGGATGAGCGGACGGCGCCGGATCGCGCGCCAATACCCATGATCCTAGCCACCGGCGCGGTACATTCGCATCTGCTGCGCAACGGCTTGCGCAACGAAGTCTCGATCAATGTTCGCGCCGCCGATTGCCTCGATACGCATTATGCCGCGGTGCTGATCGGCGTCGGCGCAACCACGGTGAATGCCTATCTCGCGCAGGAATGTATCGCCGACCGCCATGCGCGCGGATTGTTCGGCGATCTCACGCTCGGCCAATGCGTGAAGCGCTATCTCGACGCGATGAGCGCCGGTTTGCTCAAGATCATCTCGAAGATGGGCATATCGGTTATTTCGTCCTATCGCGGCGGCTACAATTTCGAGGCGCTGGGTCTCTCGCGCTCCATGGTGGCAGACATCTTCCCCGGCATGCCGAGCCGTATTTCCGGAATGGGCTTTTCGGGTATCGCGGCACGCGTGGCAAAGCTGCATCGTGAGGCGCTGGAAGAGGATGTGCTACCCGTCGGCGGGTTCTATCGCGCACGTGCTTCAGGCGAAGCGCATGGCGACAGCGCGGCCTCGATCCATCTGCTGCAGAGTGCGGTGCAAAGAAATTCCTACAGCCTCTACAAAAAATATTCCGAGAATATCGATGCGCTGGCGCCCGTGTCGCTGCGCCACCTCATGAATTTCCGCCTGCCGGCCGAGCCAGTGCCTCTGAACGAGGTCGAGCCCGCAGAAAATATCTTCGCGCGGTTCATCACGCCTGGCATGTCGCTGGGCGCGCTCTCGCCAGAGGCGCACAAGACGCTGAACATCGCGATGAACCGCATCGGCGCGCGTTCGAATTCGGGCGAGGGCGGCGAGGAACCCGACCATTTCGGCACCGAAGCCAATTCACAGGTGAAGCAGGTCGCGTCCGGCCGCTTCGGCGTCACGGCGGATTATCTCAATGCCTGCCGCGAAATCGAGATCAAGGTCGCGCAAGGCGCGAAGCCCGGCGAGGGCGGTCAGCTTCCCGGCTTCAAGGTGACGGAGATGATCGCGCGCCTGCGCCATGCGGTGCCGGGCACGACGCTGATCTCGCCGCCGCCGCATCACGATATCTATTCCATCGAGGATCTGGCGCAGCTCATCTACGACCTCAAGCAGATCAATCCCGAGGCGCGTGTGTGCGTGAAGCTCGTGTCGGCGAGCGGCGTCGGCACAATCGCGTCCGGTGTCGCGAAGGCTAAAGCCGATATCATTCATATCGCCGGCCACAGCGGCGGCACCGGCGCCTCGCCGCAAAGCTCGATCAAATTCGCGGGGCTTCCCTGGGAAGTGGGCTTGAGCGAGGCCAACCAAATTCTCACCCTCAACGGTCTGCGCGAGCGGGTGACGCTGCGCACCGACGGCGGGCTGCGCACGGGCCGGGACATTGTGATGGCCGCCCTCATGGGTGCGGAGGAATACGCCATCGGCACGGCGTCTCTGATTGCCATGGGGTGCCTGCTGGTCAGGCAATGCCACTCCAACACCTGCCCCGTCGGCGTCTGCACACAGGACGAAACGCTGCGCGCGAAGTTCACCGGCACGCCGGAAAAGGTCATCAACCTATTTCACTTCATCGCGGAAGAAGTGCGTGAAGTCCTTTCATCGCTCGGCGCACGCTCGCTGGGTGAGGTGATTGGGCGGACCGATCTGCTCTATCAGAAGAGCCGGGGATCGGCCGATCTGGACGAACTGGATCTCAATGCGTTGTTGTGCCGGGCCGACACGCGCGGCGCACGTGTGTCCACCCGAAAACAGCGCAACGAAGTGCTGCCGACTCTCGACACCGAACTCGTCCAGAGCGCGATTGCGGAACTGGCGCGCGGTGAAAAGATCGAGATAGCGTGCAAGGTGCGGAATACGCAGCGTTCCATCGGCACACGCCTGTCCTCGGCGATCGTGCGCAAATGGGGATTGACGGGACTCGCGCCAGACAGCGTGACTCTCAAGCTCACCGGCTCATGCGGGCAATCGCTCGGCGCGTTCGGCGTTCAGGGGCTTCGTATAGAGGTCGAAGGCGACGCCAATGATTATGTCGGCAAGGGATTGTCTGGCGCGACCATCGCGCTGAGACCGCCGCGTACCGCACGCTTTGTGGCGAGCGCCAATACGATCATCGGCAACACGGTGCTCTATGGCGCGACGTCCGGCTTTCTGTTCGCGGCGGGGCAGGCGGGCGAGCGTTTCGGCGTGCGCAATTCCGGGGCGACCTGTGTCGTCGAGGGCTGCGGATCGAATGGCTGCGAGTACATGACGGGTGGCGCGGCCGTCATCCTCGGGACACCGGGCGACAATTTCGCGGCCGGCATGACGGGCGGTGTTGCTTATGTCTACGACACCGACGGCACGTTTGAGCAGCATATCAATCCCGACAGTGTCGTCTGGCGCAGTCTCACAAATGGCCCGGAATATCCGGAGCTGTTGAGACTGATCCGGCTGCACCACGACGCGACGGGATCGAATTTGGCGCGATCCCTGTTGGCAGGTGGCGATTTTGGGAAGTTCTGGGTGGTCCGGCCCAAAGGCGACCCCGCATCCCAAGAGGCCCCTGCCAGATACGAACGTCAGCAACGGGGGCTTGACAAAATAACTGCCTAGGCAGATATTGTTATGGCAGTAAAGTAGATGCCGCCATGCCCGCTCATCCGTTCTATTCCGTGGAGACGTTCCAGGCGCGGCGCTCGATCGGGTACCTGATCAAGCGTCTGAATAGTCTGGTTGTTCCGCGTGCTGAGGCTATTTTTGCCGATGCCGATTTCACGTTTTCGCAGTGGGTTGTACTGATGGCGGTCCGCGATGGTATCGCGGACACCTGCGCCGAGGTCGCGCGCCATCTGGATCACGACACAGGCGCCACCACGCGCCTTGTCGATCAGCTGGAGGAGCGGGGCTATCTGCGCCGGCGCCGTTCGACCGAGGACCGTCGCGTCGTGCATCTGGAGATCACGCCGGCTGGCAAGGCGCTCACAAAGACCTTAATGCCGCGTCTGATCGAGTTCTGGAACAACGTGCTGGAGGACTTTTCTTCTGAGGAGGCGCGGCAACTTATTTCGCTGCTCACGCGCCTGATGGCGCGAATAGAAACGCAACCGCCCGTTACGCCCAAAACCGTCGGTGGCGCGAAATGAGATCGCTACTTTGTATCCCTCTCTCCGTTTTTCTTCTCACCGCTTGTGTATCGTCACCGACGACCACACCGCAGGAAGCCAAGATCGTGCCCAGAGCACTCGGTCTCGACGGCGCACGGATGCCGGTGATCGCGGACACGTGGTGGAAGAGCTTCGGCGATCCAAAACTCGACGCTCTTGTGGGCGAATCTCTTCGAGACAATCCCAGCCTTAAAATCGCTTTGGCGCGCGTGCGCGGAGCGCAATCGCAGCTGGCCGCCAGCATAGCGCAGACCTATCCGCAGGCGACGTTCGACGGCGATGTGGAGCGCGAGCGGTTGAGCAAGGACTACATTATCCCCCCACCTTATGGCGGCACGATGCGATGGGTCGGCACTCTTCAGGCCAACCTATCCTACTCGCTCGATCTGTTCGGCAAAGAGCAGGATCAGATCGATCGCGCGCGGGCTTCTGCGAGAGCAGCTTCGCTCGACGCCGAGGCAGCGCGATTGCTGCTCGCAGGCAGTGTGACTCAGGCCTATATCGCGTTGTCGCGCGCCTGGGCGCTGTCCGACGTCGCGGAGGAGGCCGTACGCGAGCGTGAGGGCGTGCTGAAATTGTCCGCCGGACGCGTCGGCGCCGGACTGGACACGCTTGCGTCGCAACGCCAGGCCGAAGCGCTGCTCGCGATATCGCGCGAAGAGTTGATTCGTGCGAAAGCCGCGCGTGACATCGCCGTGCACCAGATCGCAGCCTTGGCCGGCCACGGAGCGGATGCCTATGACATTCCCCGTCCGGCGCTGAACGACGCCGCGCTCGGGTTGCCCGAGAAGCTTCCCGCCGATTTGCTGGCGCGCCGCGCGGATGTTGCCGCCGCTGAAGAGCGGGTCGACGCGGCGATGTCCGGCCGCGAGATCGCACGAAAAGCCTTTTATCCGGATGTGAACCTGATCGCGCTTGCCGGCACTGCGGCCATCGGTCTGGACCCGCTGTTCTCTTCGGAAGCCGGTCAATATGGCGCCGGCGGAGCGATCCATCTGCCGATTTTCGATGCAGGAACGCTGCGCGCGCAATACGCCGGAGCGACGGCCGATCTCGATGAATCGGTCGCGGACTACAACAATGCGGTCGTGGGTGCGGTGAAGCAGGTTTCCGACGATATTACCAATCTCAACGCCGTTACCGGCCAGGCGGCGCAACAGCGCGCGGCGCGCAAAGCGGCGCAGCAAAGTTTTGATCTGGCGACAAAGCGCTACAGAAGCGGTCTCAATCCATTGCAGACCGCGCTCGATGCCGAATCCGTGCTGATCCAGGCCGAGCGCGATGATGCTGCGCTCTCGGCGGACAGGGCATCGGCACAAGTGTCGCTGCTGATGACGTTGGGTGGCGGGTTCGACGCCGCAAAAATGAATTCCAAAGACGATGATCATGAGTAGTGCAGAAGCTTCGGCTCCAACGAGCAACCGCAGGCGCCTTCTTACGATCCTCGGAGCGGTTGTCGTCGTTGGCGTAATCATCTATGGGCTTTATTGGCTGCTTTATGCGCGGCACTTCCAGGGCACGAACGATGCCTATGTCGGCGGCGATATCGTGGCGATCACAAGCCGCGAGAATGCAACGGTGATCGCGCTTCATGCCGACAATACGCAAAGCGTGCGCCGCGGCCAGGTGCTGATCGAATTCGATCCGATCTCCGCAAAAGTCGCCATGGATGCCGCTGAGGCAAATCTCGCGCGCACGGTGCGCAGCGTCCGTACGGATTTCTCCAAGGTTACGCAGACGCGCGCGCAGTTGAACGCGGCGCGCGTGGCTCTGACGCAGGCGCAGAGCGACTATCGCCGCCGCGCCTCGGCAGGCGACGCGGTGTCCGGCGAGGAGCTGCATCATGCGAGCGATGCTGTCGCGGGCGCACAGGCCAATGTCGCGGCTGCCGAGAGCGCGCTTGCCCAAGCGGAGGCGTCGGTCCAGGGCACGGCCGTCGCGAGCAATCCCGATGTGTTGTCCGCGATCGCGCGGCTGCGGCAGGCGGCGATCACGCTTGGCCATATGAAGCTCATATCGCCCGTCGATGGTGTGGTTGCGCAGCGCACGGTCCAGATCGGTCAGCAGATCGCACCGGGTACGCCGTTGATGGCGGTGGTGCCGCTGCAGTCCGTGTGGATTGACGCGAATTTCAAGGAAGGCCAACTCGAGGACATGCGCATCGGCCAGCCGGCCAAGGTTACGGCCGACATCTATGGCGGCGGCGTCACCTATCATGGAAAGATCGTAGGCTTGGGCGCAGGCAGCGGCAGCGCGTTTGCGCTTCTGCCGCCGCAGAATGCTTCCGGCAACTGGATCAAGATCGTGCAGCGCGTGCCGGTTCGGATTGCGCTCGATCCGAAGGAATTGCAGGACCACCCGCTGCGGGTTGGCCTGTCCGTCGATGTCAGCGTCGATGTGCGGGACACGTCCGGCGCGGCGGTGGCCTCGAACGCGACGTTGCACGAGATGCGCGGCGATGTGAGCGACGACGGTGGTCCGGCAACGGAGGCGCTGATCAAGCGCATCCTGAGTCAAAACGGCGCCTGAATATGAGCGCACCGGGTGCCCCGCAGCAACTAGCGCCGCTCCAGGGCGGCAAGCTCGCGATCACCGCGATCGCGCTGGCGCTCGGCACATTCATGCAGGTGTTGGACACGACCATCGCCAACGTTTCGCTCCCGACGATCGCGGGAAACCTCGGCGCTTCGACCGACCAGAGCACATGGGTCATCACCTCTTTTGCGGTGTCGAACGGCGTGGCGGTGCCGCTGACCGGCTGGTTGATGCAGCGTTATGGCGTGGTGCGCACGTTCGTGGCCGCGGTTCTGATGTTCACGGTTGCTTCGTTTCTGTGCGGAATCGCGTGGAGCCTCAGCGCGCTCATTTTTTTCCGCGTCCTGCAAGGAGCGGTCTCGGGTCCGATGATACCGGGATCGCAGGCGCTTCTGATCTCGATCTTCCCGGCGGACAAGCGCGCTACCGCGCTCGGAATCTGGTCCATCACAACGCTGGTCGCCCCGATCCTGGGACCGATCCTGGGTGGCTATATCTCGGACAATATCCATTGGAGCTGGATTTTCCTGATCAATGTGCCGGTCGGATTGATCGCGGCTTTTCTCTGCTGGACCAATCTGGCAAACCGCGAAACGCCGACGCGCAAGCTCCCCATCGATACTGTCGGCCTGGCGATGCTTGTGATCTGGGTGGGCTCGCTCCAGATCATGCTCGACACCGGCAAGGACGCCGACTGGTTCTCCGCGCCCGAAATCGTGATCGAAGCCATCATCGCCGTTATCGCTTTCGTGGCGTGGATCATCTGGGAGACGACCGAGAAATTCCCTGTTGTCGATCTTTCGCTATTTCGCTATCGCAATTTCGCGCTCGGCACGATCGCGTTTTGTCTCGGCTACGCTGTGTTCTTTGCAAACGTGCTATTGCTGCCATTGTGGCTGCAGACCAATGTCGGATACACGGCGACCTGGGCGGGTCTGGTGGCGGCGCCCAGCGGGCTTGTTGCCGTGCTTCTGACGCCGATTGCGGCGCGCTTCATGTCGAGTGTGGACGCGCGCATTCTCGCGACCGTCGCCTTTGTAGCCTTCGCCGCGTCCTATTTCATGCGCGCAAACTATACCGAGACGGCGGGCTTCTGGGATTTTGTCTGGCCGCTGGCGGTGCAGGGCGTCGCGATGAGCACATTCTTCGTCGCCATGCTGACGATCTCTCTCGACGGCATTGCGCCGGAACGCATTCCCTCGGCATCCGGCATCTCGAATTTTACCCGCATCACCGCCGGCGGGTTCGCGGCTTCTATCACGACGACGATGTGGGACCGCAGGGAGGCCTTGCACCAGAGCCGCCTTGCCGATACGTCGAGTGCGTATAGCCCGTGGATGCAGCAGGCGCTCGATCGCCTGCATCATTTTGGTTTCAGCGACCCACAAGCCTACGGCATCCTCGCACGCTCGTTGGTCGGGCAGGCATACACCATGGCCTCCGACGATCTGTTCTGGATATCGGGTTGGCTCAGCATCGCCATGATCGGCGTGATTTGGCTCGCGCGCCGCGCGGTGAGCGGCGGCGGAACCCACGCGGCAGCCGATTGATATGTGAAGCGCCCCGCTCTTATGCGGCTTGCGTTTCCTCGACGCCGAACGGCTGACCGGGGCTCAACGCGATAATCGCGGCACCCAATGCGGCCGCCAAAACCGAGCCAATCAGAACCGCGATCTTGGCGATCGCCGCATCGTCGCCGCTCGGAAACGCTTGATCCGCCATCAGGAGAGCGACGGTGTCTCCAATACCGCAAAGACAAATCGCGCCAATGAAGGTTCGTATGCCGATCCCTTTCGGTGCGCGGGCGATGTCTATCTTAACGGCAGCAAGCGAGAACAGCCCGATGCCGAGCGGTTTGCCGATAACAAGCCCGAGGACAACGCCGGCCACGATCGATAACGCGCCCGGCGCCGAGAGATCGGCATTGAAGCTCACGCCTGCTGCGGAGAACGCGAACAGGGGAAGCGCGAGATAAGTACTCCACGGTGCGACGGCGCGCTCGATCCTGTCGGCGGGAGACAGCAACCGTTCGCTGGCTGCGGAAAGGTTGCGGCCAGCCCAGTCGAGAACTGTGTCTTTGTCTTCCTCGCTAGCGCCTTCATCGGATTGCGCGATCTCAAGTGCCGCAAGCGCATTGGCGGCTTGGGCGAGGAGCGGCCCGGCTTCAGGTTCCGGCCGCGTTGGCAGAAAGCCTGCGAGCACGACTCCCGCGAGCGCGCCATGAACGCCAGCCGTGTGAAGGCAGAACCATGTGGTGCAGGCCATGAAAAGATACGGCCAGCTCGCATAGACGTGGCCGCGGTTGAGCACATACATGGCAAGGATCGTGGCGCCAGCGCCGAGCAACCACATGGCTTCGAAGTTGTGCGGATAGAAGATCGCGAGCGTCAGAACGGAGATGATGTCATCCATCACCGCGAACGCCGCAATGAAGACGCGCAGCTGGGACGGAACGCGCTCTCCGAAAAGCGCCAATATTCCGAGCACGAAAGCGATATCGGTCGCCGTCGGCACAGACCAGCCAGGCGACGTGCTGCCGCGATTGAACACGAGATAGATCAGCGCGGGCATGATGCCGCCGCCCACTGCGGCGACGGCCGGCAGCAACGCCGCCTTGAAATCGGACAGCGCGCCGGCGGTCATCTCGCGGCGAATTTCGAGACCGACGAGCAGAAAGAACAGTGCCAGCAGGCCCTCGGAAAACCATTCGCCGACTGTCAATGACAATGGTGTATCCGGCGGTCCGATCCCGAAGCTCGAACTGATGAAGGCGTGATAGAAGCCGGCTAGCGGTGAGTTCGCGCAGATCAGCGCGAGTGCGGCCGCGACGAGCAATACGAAGCCGCCGGAAGCGGGCAGATTTGCAAAAGCATGCGCGGAGCGGCGGATGCGCTCCGAAACGGGTTGCTCGAATGCGTCCGCGAGGGAATAGAAGTCCCATGCCCCATCGTATCGCACACCGTCCACGAAGATTGTCGGGGTTCCGCTGACGCCGCGCCGCTGACCGTCGGCGATGTCCGCATTCACATGCGCGAGTGTGTCCGGATTTTCGATATCTTCCTGAAGCCTCTCCATATCGAGTCCGATTTCGCGCGCCATTTCGAGGATCTGCGTTTCGCTGAAGGGCGGTTCGTCATCGAAAAGCCGGTCGTGCATCTCCCAGAACTTGCCCTGCTT
>CAZCJI010000048.1:0-12729 GCA_964498625.1 uncultured Rhizobium sp. | reverse complement strand
AGCCGTGGCTGATCTCGTGGCCGATCACCGCGCCGATGCCGCCATAGTTCACCGCATCATCCGCGTTGGGATCAAAGAACGGCGGTTGCATGATCGCGGCCGGGAACACGATCTCGTTCCACTGCGAATTGTTGTAGGCGTTCACGGTCGGCGGCGACATGCCCCACTCGGTCTTGTCGGTCGGTTGATCGATTCGCTTCGATTGGTGATTCCACTCGAACTCGTTGGCGCGTTGGATATTCCCGATGAGGTCGTCGCGATTGATCTTGAGGGCGGAATAATCGCGCCACTTGTCGGGATAACCAATTTTGATCGTGAACTTGTGGATCTTTTCTTCGGCCTTGGCCTTTGTCGCTGCGCTCATCCAATCGAGTGTCTGGATGTCGGCCTCGTAGGCCTTGAGCAGGTTGTGGACAAGCTCAAGCGCCTTCGCTTTTGCTTCCGGCGGGAAGTATTTGGCGACATAAACCTTGCCGAGCGCTTCGCCCATCGTGTTGTCGAGCAGATGCGCCGCCCGCGTCGCGCGCGGCAACTGTTGGGTGTTGCCCTGAAGCACGGTTCCGTAGAAGGCGAAATCCTCGTCATCGACGGTTTTCGGCAGGAATGGCGCGTAGGTGTGCAGGTAATGAAGAGTCAGGTAATCACGCCATACTTGGACGGGTGTTTCCGCGAAGATAGCGGCCAGCTTCGGAAACGCGGATTTCTCCGCGACGATCACCTGGCGGTCGTCCTTGATCGGTAGACCCGCGCGCGAGACGAGCGCGTCCCATGGCATTTGCGGCGCGAACGATTTCAACTCCGCGTAGGTCATGGGGTTGTAGACTTTGTCCTCGTCGCGCCGCTCCGCGTTGGTCCAGTCGGCTTCGGCCATCTTGTGCTCGAGATCGTAGACAGCCTCAGCGCGCTTCTCGCCATCCTTGATGCCCGCCAAGGCAAACATCGCGACCATGTGCTTCTTGTAGGCGTCTCGTGTCTTCGCCAGCTCGGCGTCATCTTTCAGATAGTAATCGCGGTCAGGCATACCGAGACCGGACTGACCGAAATTGATCGAATACGCGTTCGGATTCTTGTCGTTGATTCCGATGCCGAATCCGAGCGGCGAGGCGAGGTTCAGGCGCGGATCGCCCATCGCGGCCGCGACGTCGTTAAGTGTCTTGAGATGCGCGATCATGTCGAGATCGTGCTTCGCCGGCGCCATGCCCTTGGCATCGAGCGCTTTCTGATCGACGAACCCGTCGTAGAGATCGCGGAGTTTCTTTTCTTCGTCCGTGAGCTGATCGTAAGGCTTCGCGTCGAGCGAGGCTGCAATCTCCAGCATGCGCTTTTCGCTCAGGATGCGCAGATTCTGGAACGAGCCAGTCGATGAGCGGTCCGGTGGAATTTCCGCGGTCTTGTACCAGCCACCATTCGCGTACATGAAAAAGTCGTCGCCGGGCTTGACGCCCTTGTCCATTCCGGCGGTTTCAAAGCCCCAGGTTCCGTATTCCGTTTTGCCGGCGCCATAGGCCACCGTGATGGACGCGCTCGCCATAACGCCCGCGAGCGCGATCAAACTCCGTCGCATAAAGATCTCCATGAGGAATGATTGGCGGGCACCGCCAACCGGGGTCCGCCTTTTAGGTTGCCCATAGGTAGGCGAAATGAGCGTGTGTGCAAGTCACGCCACTGCGAGCATGGGTGCCCTGCGGCGTTCGAGCATCAGCTTTTTGCGCTGCAACATGGGCGGAGCGCCTGCATCTACCCGCTTTGTTGCTTGTGCGCTCAGTTTCCGCCGAATTTTGCTGGCCGCTTTTGCAGGAAAGCCGATACACCTTCGACGAAATCCTTGGTTCGTCCGGCGCGTTGTTGCGATTGCCGTTCGAGATCGATCTGCTGCTCGAAGGTGTTGTGCGGGCTGTCCCAGTACAGCCTGCGGACGAGGGCCAGCGACGCCGGCCCTTCGGCCAGCCTGACCGCCAGTTTCATCGCCTCTTCCATTAAACTCGTGTCATCGAATACGCGGTTGATGAGGCCCCATTCGAGGGCCGTCTCGGCGGGCAGTTTTTCGGCGAGCAGGGACAACTCCCGCGCTCTCGCCAAACCGATGAAGCGCGGCAACAGCCAGGTCGAGCCGCCGTCTGGTACGAGACCGATCCGCGCGAAAGCCTGCATGAAATAAGCCGAGCGGGCCGCGACAATGAGATCGCCCATCAAGGCGATGCTCATGCCGATACCGGCAGCCGCTCCGTTGACCGCGGTGACGACCGGCAACCGGCAATCGCGCAGTTTGCGCAGCATCGGGTGATAGGCCGTTTCCAGCGCATCGCCCGCGGACCGTTCGCCTGAGCGGCCATTGGCCGCTTCCGCGAGGTTTGCGCCAGAACAGAACCCGCGTCCTTCGCCGGTGATGACGATGGCGCGAAAACCGCTATCCGGCTTCTCAATGAACGACAGCGCGTCGGCCATGCCATGGACCATCGACACCGATGCGGCATTCAGGGCTTCGGGATGATTGAGAGTGAGCACTGCCACGCTGTTGTGGGCGGTCTCATACACACGTTCGAATTCGGTTTTCATGCGCGCCTCGATATCCTGTCGAGTTCAGCATAGCGCGGATCGAAGACGTTGCTAGCCGGAGAATGCCGTTACGCAGCGGTAGTTTCGGCGCCGGCGGACTGATCTTCGCTGACGACCCGGTTGCGGCCACTGTGCTTCGCGCGATAGAGGCATGCATCGGCGCGCTGGATAAGCGATGCCGTCGAGTCGTTTCGGCTTAGAAGCGCAACCCCGATCGAAATTGTGATGGTGCCGAGCGTCTCGCCGGTCGATTTTTTCACCAGTTTCTTGCTCTGCACATAGTTGCGCAGAAGGTCCGCGAGACCCGCGGCGTTTGCCAGCGAGGTCTGACGCAGGATGACCGCGAATTCCTCGCCACCGAAGCGCGCGACCGTATCGCGGCCTTTCAGGTTTTCCGACAGTCCCTGAGCCACGAGTTGCAGCACGCGATCGCCAGTCTGATGACCCCAATTGTCGTTGAACCGTTTGAAATGATCGATGTCGCACATGAGCAGGCAGAGCGGCTCGCTGCTCCTGTTTGCCTCCGAGATCGCGGCCGCGAATTCCGTGTCGAATGCCTTCCGGTTGGCGACGCCGGTGAGACCGTCCGTGAGGCTTTCCCGGCGGACATCGTCGAGCTGCGCTTTCAGGCGATTGACCTGCTCGGACGAGGCGCGAAGTTCTTTTTCAAGGGCATTCGTGCGCGTTTCGACGGCGCGGGTCTCGGCAATCAGCCTATCCATGAACCTGCGAAGGTCTGCTGGCGACAGCTCCGCGCCCAGTTCACCGCTGGCGCGAGACAATGTGCGGCCATAATCACCCGCATCGCGGCCCGCCGCTTCCAACTTTTGCATCACGGCGCTCAAGGTCGCTGTGACACCGATGCTGGCATTATCGAGGGCTTGGGTCGTGCGTGCTGTCGAGAGGCACTGGCTGCGCAGATCTTCCAGGATCGCCGTTGTGAACGGGTGACGCGATGCGACCAGCGCGTCCATGGCCTTGCCGAGGTCGGGATTGCCGCCGGACGCGTAGGTATAGAACAGCTCGAAATTGTCCGGGGTGGGTCGAACCCCACATTCGCTCATCAAGGCGAGGGCGGTCTTCGCGAGCGCTTGCTCTCGTTCCTGCTGGTACAATCAAATCCCCGGCGCATGAGCTTATTCCGTCAGTTTGCAGCCGGGTTCGTAAGAAACGGTTAACTCAGCCATTGCCGCACGGCGGCGGCAAAGCTTAAATTGACAAATAATCATTCGATCGACGGAGGATATTTCCATGAGCGCGCAGGCAAAGCCGATGGCGGACGATTTTGAAGCGCGGATGCGCGACGTGCTGGCACGCCAGAAGCGCGCGAACATCAAGGATGGTCCGCCGAGCGCGGAGAAGCGCATCGAATGGCTGGATCGCGCCATCGATATCGTGATCGGCCACAAGGACGCGATTGCCGAAGCGCTGCGCGAAGATTTCGGGCACCGCTCCGTGCAGGCCTCGCTGTTCACCGATGCTGCGGGCGCAATCGGTCCGCTGAAACATGCCAAGGCGCATGTGAAGACATGGATGAAGCGCGAGAAGCGCAAGGTCAGCCCCGCGATCCTTGGCCTGTTCGGCGCGCGCGCCTATGTCGACTATCAGCCCAAGGGCGTCGTCGGCGTGATCAGCCCGTGGAATTTTCCGGTCAACCTGACGTTCACGCCGCTTGCGGGAATCTTCGCGGCAGGCAACCGCGTGATGATCAAGCCGAGCGAATTCACGCCGCGTACCTCGGAATTGATGGCGCGCATGTTTGCTTCCGCTTATGACGAGACCGAAGTCGCGGTGTTCAACGGCGGACCGGAAGTCGGCGCGGCGTTCTCGAAGCTTGCCTTCGATCATCTGCTGTTCACCGGCGCGACATCGATTGCCTATCATGTGCAGCGTGCGGCGGCGGAGAACCTGGTGCCGACGACGCTGGAGCTCGGCGGCAAGTCGCCGGTGATTGTCGGCAAAGGCGCCGATCTGTCGCTCACGGCCAAACGTGTGATGATGGGCAAGACGTTGAACGCCGGTCAAATCTGTCTGGCCCCGGATTACGTGATGGTGCCGAAGGACAAGGCCGGCGAATTCGTAGGCGCTGTGACAAGCGCGGTCACGGCCATGTATCCGACGATCAAGGAAAACCCTGACTACACATCGGTCATCAATCAGCGTCACTACGACCGCCTGATGGGATATCTCGAGGACGCGAAAGCCAAGGGCGCGGAGATCGTCGAGATCAATCCGGCGAAGGAGAACTTCACGCAGCAACCCTTCCACAAGATTCCGCCGACGCTCATCCTCAATCCGACCGATGACATGAAGATCATGAAGGAAGAAATCTTCGGCCCGCTTCTGCCGGTGAAGACCTACGAGAATGTGGAAGACGCTATCGGTTATGTGAACGATCACGATCGTCCGCTTGGCCTCTATTACTTCGGCGCAGATACGGCGGAACAGGAGAAAGTTCTCGCGCGCACGACATCCGGCGGCGTTTCGGTCAATGACACGATCATGCACGTGTCGATGGAGGATCTGCCGTTCGGCGGCGTCGGCCCGTCCGGCATGGGTTCGTATCACGGCATCGACGGCTTCCGCACATTCAGCCATGCGAAAGCTGTGTTCAAGCAAGCGAATTCCGACATCACCGCGATGATGCGCCCGCCTTACGGACCGAAGTTCATTAAGATGGTGACGGACGGCTTGAAGCGTTGACGATCAGTAAGTGTGCGGCTTCTTCGCGTCGCCGCTCCTGACCTTCTTTTCCGCCTCTTTTACGAGGTGAGAGTCCGACTTCGGCGGCTTTGTCTTGCGTTCTGCCGGCGCGCCGACAGCGCCGGGAGAAAATGACGGCGAGTCGCTCGCGGGAAACGAATCCTCGGATTGCTGATTGATGGAACCAGGCTTGCTGTGCGGAACGCCGTCCGCTTCGCGCTTCGGTTTCTCGGTCATGCTGCAATTTTCCTCAACGTTCGAGAAGAAAACGTGCAACCGGCGAAGTGGGTTCCCTACGGCTCTACGATGTCTTTCTTCCTGGTGCGGGGCGCGGGTTTTTCCGCTACTGGAGGCAATTTCACGGGACGCAACAGAAACGCCGGCAGCTGACTGCGTGTATCGCGATTGTCCTCCTCGGCGCGATTGTTCGGCTGCGGCTTCTGGTGCTGCTTCGGCGCGTGCTGCTGCTTCTGGCGATGATCCTGACGTTGATCGTGCCGCGGTGGCGCAGGATGTGGCGCGGGTTGCGCGACCGTCTGCAAAGCGGCGGCGGGCTGCGTGGGCTCCATCGATGCGACCTGGCCATGCGGCTTCACGGGATGCTGGCCTTTGCGTGTGTCACGATCGTTGCGGCCACGCGACCTGTTACGATCGCGTCCGCCACGGTCATCGCGCGGCGGGCGCGCTTGCGTGGCCTCCGCCAGACCTTCGAGCGTCCGCGCAGGGATTTTGTTTCCGGTCAGCTTCTGTATCTGATCGACGTATTTCTCATCGCGCGGCGTCACCAGCATATAGGTATGGCCGGCACGTCCGGCACGGCCGGTGCGGCCGATGCGGTGGACATAGTCGTCCGGGTGATACGGCGCGTCGTAGTTGAACACATGACTGACCGCCGGAATATCGAGACCGCGCGCCGCGACGTCGCTGGCGACGAGGAGGTCGAGCGTGCCGTTCCGGAAACCGTCCAACGTGCGCGTGCGCACGGACTGATCGAGATCGCCATGCAACGGCGAAGCGTTGAACCCATGCTTCTGCAGCGACTTCGCGACGATGTCGACATCGGTCTTGCGGTTGCAGAATACGATCGCGTTCTTCACGCCATTGTCGCGGATCAGGCGGCGCAGCGCCTCCCGCTTCGCCCAGTCGTTCGCGGGAACGTTGATGATTTCCTGCGTGATGTTCGCGGCCGTCGTCGCCGGCCGTGCGACTTCGATGCGCACAGGATTGTGCAGGAACTTCTCGGTCAGCCGCTGAATCTCCGGCGGCATGGTCGCGGAGTAGAACAGGGTCTGCCGCGTGAACGGGATCATCTTGCAGATGCGCTCGACGTCCGGGATGAAGCCCATGTCGAGCATGCGGTCGGCTTCGTCGACGACCAGGATCTGGACCTGCCCTAGCAGCAATTTGCCGCGCTGGAAATGGTCGAGCAGACGCCCCGGTGTCGCGATCAGCACATCGACGCCGCGGTCGAGCTTGCGGTCCTGGTCCTCGAACGAGGTGCCGCCGATCAACAGCGCCATCGAAAGCTTGTTGTACTTGCCGTATTTCTCGAAGCTTTCGGCCACCTGCGCCGCGAGCTCGCGCGTCGGTTCCAGAATGAGCGAGCGGGGCATGCGTGCCTTGGCGCGGCCGCGCGCCAGAAGCTCGATCATCGGCAGCGTGAAACTCGCCGTCTTGCCGGTGCCGGTCTGCGCGATTCCGATAATATCCTTGCGCTGCAGCACATGGGGGATGCTCTGTGCCTGGATCGGCGTTGGCGTGGTGTAGCCGCTCTGCTCGACGGCCTTCAGCAGGTCGGGCGAAAGACCCAGGCCTTCAAAGCTCAGTTTTGGGGAATTTTCCGAGGATACAGAAGGGGTTGGCTCAAAAACCGGCGCGTCCGCCGATTTGAACCTCATATTTTCAGGGGGGGTACCCCCCGTTTCGGCTTCTTGCTCTGCGCCGGCAGAAAAAGAATCCGGTTTTTCGAATTCAATTCCCTCTTTGGAGGGTTTTTCCGAAGTATCCGAAGGGTTTACTTCAAAAACACCGGCTTCCGCGCCGGTACGCGTCACGTTCGTCATGCGCTCCTAGACGGGCGCATGTCACGCGCCCAAGAGGTCTGCCCGGATTGGCAGCCTTCCTATATCGAGCCGGTATATGGGTAACCCACGTCCATAAGTCAACCTTTGGGAAGCGTTGACCGCGGGCAAAGCCGCACGCAAGGCTGATCTTTGTACAGAGGGGCGCGGGATGGGCATGGATTTCTGGAGAGCATTGTCGCGTGTCGTGGCGCTGACCCTGATCGCGGCCGCGTTCTGGTTCCTCGGCAAATACCATTATGCGAAGCCCGCGGTGCTTGGCCCCGACGCTGCGGCGACGGAATTCTCGGCAGGGCGCGCGGACGCGACGCTCGCGCGAGTCCTCGGACCCGAAATCCCCCATCCGGTTTCGAGCGAGGAGAACGCGAATGTGCGCGCGCGCATCCTGAAAGAATTTGCGGCGCTCGGCGTGAAGACGACGACTTACACCGCGTTCACCTGCAATGCGTGGCGCGGCTTCCGCTTTGTGCCGTGCGCGACGGTAACGGATATCATCGGCGAAGTTGTTCCGGGCGAGGGCAAGGCGATCCTTCTCCTAGCACATTACGACTCCGTACCTGCGGGCCCCGGCGCGTCCGACGATGAATCGGGAGCCGCGATTGTTCTGGAAACGGCGCGTGCGCTACGTGCGCAAAGCGGCAAGAGCCTGCATCCCGTGATCGCCGTTGTCACCGACGGAGAAGAGGCGGGTCTCCTCGGCGCCAACGCGTTTCTCGAAAATCCGGCGCTGAAAGCGCGTGTTGGCGCTGTCGTAAATGTCGAAGCGCGCGGAACGCGCGGGCGCAGCCTGCTGTTCCAGACGAGCCCCGGCGATTCAAGGCTGATCGAACTCTATGCCCGAAGCCTTCCCTTCTATGCGACGAGTTCACTTTATGCGGAGATCTACCGGCTTCTCCCGAACGACACCGATCTGACCTTGTTCATCAAGCAGGGTTTCACCGCGTTCAATTTCGCATTCTCTGAAAACGTCGCCGACTATCACACGCCGCTGGACCGCCGCGACAACCTCAGTCGCACAACTCTGCAAGAGCAGGGCGATAATATGCTGGCTGTCGCATCCGCGCTCGAGCAAACGGATTACGCCGGCCTCAAGGGCGCCGACGATGTCTATCTCGATATCTTCGGTGCGTGGTTGCCGCGCATGCCGAAAAGCTGGGCGCTTCCTCTCGCCCTACTTTCCCTCATGCTGGTGCTGGCCGCCATATTCCGCGCGCGGTTACCGGACGCGCGGGGGAGGGATTGGATGGCGGCGCTTGTGCTTCCGCCGGCTTTGATCCTTTTCTGCGGCCTTGCAGGTTTCGCGCTGCATTCGCTCGCGCAGGTTCTTTCCGGACAGCCCGATCCCTCCTATGCCTACCCGATTGCGCTACGCGAGGGCATGGGCCTTGGCGTCGTCGCGATGGCGGTACTCGTTGCACGCGCGGCGATCCCGCAGCTCGCGGCCTATGCGGGGTGGCTCTGGTTCGCCGTTCTGGGCGTGGTCACCGCCTTTCTTGTTCCTGGCGTCAGTCCGTATTTCCTTTTCCCATCCCTGCTTGCGGCGCTTGCTGCCCTGACGGTCGCAATCGTCCCCGATGTGCTGCGCGGACGAACGACATGGGTGTTTGTGCCTGCTGCGATTGCGGCGCTGTGCATCTGGATGCCGATGGTCGCGACCGGTGAGACATTGATGGGTCTGAAGCTCCACGAGTTGTTCACCGTGACGGCGGCTTTCGCGGCGATGGCGCTCATACCGTTCGCGAACGTTCCAGCGATGCGGCGCGGTGTGTGGCTTACCGTCTTTGCGCTCGCGGCCGGCGGCGCGCTTGTCGCGACGGTCATCGCAGGCTTCCAACCAGCGTACAGCAGGACGCAGGCCCAACGTCTCAGCATCCGCTATCTCGAAGACGCCGGTGCCAAGCAGGCGGTTTGGGCGCTCGATGCCGATGCGCCGCTTCCCAATTCGCTGCGTGCGGCAGCAGATTTCTCCAGGACGCCGCAGACGGTCCTGCCGCCGTATTTCCCGAAGAACTTCGTCGCGCCGGCGGGAGCAAAACGTTTCGCATCGCCGGCTGCAAAAGTTGTCTCCGACGCGGTGGTGGCGGACGCGCGTCGCGTCACGCTGGCCTGGCAAGGTTCGCAGCAGACATCCGCCATGCTGCTCGTCGTTCCGAAGGATGCCGCGCTGAAGTCCATCGATCTTCACGGCGAGCGCGTGGCGGCGCCGGTGGGTGACAGCGGCGATACGGTGCTTGCCTGCATGTCGCGCGATTGCGCTAGCGAGACCATCGGTCTGGAATTCGGATCGCGCAACGCGGTCGCGCTCACGCTGATCGAGGATCGCTACGGCGCGCCGCCCTTCGCCGCAAAGCTCCTGGCCGCGCGGCCGAAAACCGCGATCCCGTCACAGAACGGCGATGTCGTCGTGCTCGTGAACACAATCAAAATCGAAGCGAAGTGAACCGATGACGCCGCACGGACCTGGCGCGGAACCTAAACGTCGATGGCTTTCGCGAACTGCGCGTTTTCCTGGATGAACTGAAAACGCAGTTCCGGCTTCTTGCCCATCAGTCGTTCGACGAGGCTCTCTGTCTTGTAGCGTTCCTTGTCCGCGATTTCGACGCGGACAAGGGTGCGATGGCCCGGACGCATCGTCGTTTCTTTGAGTTGCGCCGGCATCATTTCGCCAAGTCCCTTGAAGCGTGACACATCGACCTTTGCGTTCGATTTGAACTGGGTCTTCAGGATGCGGTCGCGGTCTGCGTCGTCGCGCGCGTAGACAATCGTGCCACCGTGGCTCAGGCGATAGAGCGGCGGCATCGCGAGAAACAAATGCCCGTCCGCGATCAGCTTCGGCATCTCGCGATAGAAGAAGGTGAGCAGCAGTGACGCGATGTGTGCACCATCGACATCGGCGTCGGTCATGATGATCACACGGTCGTAGCGCAGCGCGTTCTCGTCATATTTTGCGCCGGTTCCACAGCCCAGCGCCTGCAGAATATCGGTGAGCTCCTGGTTTTGCGCGAGCTTGCCCGCGCCGGCGCTGGCGACGTTCAGGATCTTGCCGCGCAACGGCAGGATGGCCTGCGTCGTGCGATCGCGCGCCTGTTTGGCCGATCCGCCGGCGCTGTCGCCCTCGACCAGAAAAATCTCCGTGCCGTCGCGGCCATCGCGCGAGCAGTCGGCAAGCTTGCCGGGGAGGCGGAGCTTGCGCGTCGCCGATTTGCGCGCAGTCTCTTTCTCTTGCCGCTTCTTGAGCCTGTCTTCGGCCTGATCGATCACGAATTCGAGAAGCTTGTTCGCTTCCTGCGGATTCTCCGCGAGCCAGTGGTCGAAATGATCCTTGACCACGTTCTCGACCAGACGCTGGGCGTCGGGTGTGGAGAGCTTGTCTTTCGTCTGGCCCTGGAACTCAGGATCGCGGATGAACACCGAGAGCACAGCGCATGCGCCGGACATCACGTCGTCGGTGGTGATGAGCGCGGTCTTGCGATTGTCTTCGCCGTGCGCGCGGAGCGCCTTCGTCAAGGCGTTGCGCAGACCCTGCTCATGCGTGCCGCCCTGCGCGGTCGGGATCGTGTTGCAATAGGAATGGACAAAGGGGTCGATCTGCGGCGTCCATACCACTGCCCATTCGACGGCGCCCTTGCCATCGCGATTTTCCGTGCGGCCGAAGAAGGCGCGCTGGGTCACGGTCCGGTTGCTGCCGATTTCGCTGCTCAGGAAATCGAGCAGGCCGCCCGGGAATTTCAGAACCTCTTCGGCCGGGGTCTCGTCCTTGATCAGGGACGGATCGCATTTCCAGCGGATCTCGACACCACGGAACAGATACGCCTTGGACCGCGCCATGCGATAGAGCGTGGCGGCGGAGAAGTGCGTGTCACCGCCGAAGATCTGCGCGTCGGGATGAAACGTGACGATCGTCCCGCGGCGGTTGACGCCGCCCAGATCTTTCAGTTTGCCGATTGCCTTGCCGCGCTCGAAGCGCATCTTGTAGGCATGACGGTTCTGCGCGACGTCCACCTCCATCCAGTCGGACAGCGCGTTGACGACAGAGGCGCCGACGCCGTGCAGGCCGCCCGACGTGTCGTAGACCTTGCCGCCGAATTTTCCGCCAGCATGCAGCGTGGTCATGACGACTTCGAGCGCCGATTTATTCTTGAATTTCGGATGCGGATCAATCGGGATGCCGCGGCCGTTGTCGCGCACGGTCAGGATATCGCCGGGTTCCAGCTCCAGCTCTATGCGTGTGGCGTGACCGGCGACGGCTTCGTCCATCGCGTTGTCGAGGATTTCCGCGGCCAGATGATGAAGCGCGTTGCGGTCGGTTCCGCCGATATACATGCCGGGACGGCGGCGGACAGGTTCCAGACCTTCCAGGACCTCGATGTCCTTTGCGGTGTAGCCCTTGGAGGATCCGGGCTCTGAATCGAACAGGTCGGGTGACTTGGCCATGGCGCTTTCAAAACAGGAAATCCGCGATTCGCGGGAGCTTCAGGTTAACGAAACCTTGCCGCTCGCGCACGTGCGCGCGCTGACCCTAGGCCCGGAAGGTCTCCGTTAACGTGCCCTGTGTATAGAGGGCAGCGTGGATACACGCACACAAGCCCTCAGCCAAGACGTCGCCGCGCCGAAAGAGGATCTGCGCGATACCGACGCGCGCCTGAAGCAGATCGTCGCGAGCCTTCCCGCCTCCATCATCTACAACCCGCTGATGACGGTTCTGGCGTCGCTGCCATTTATTTTTGGCCCCAGGACGTTCGGATATGTGTCGTGGTGGTCGATTGCCGCTGCCATCGGCGCGCAAATTGTCACCTCGATTTTCACACGCATTGTTTACGTTACCAACCGCGACAAAGCGCGTGACGTGCGCAAGCTTCAGAACGAATTGCTTCTCCAGCAGCTGGTCTACTCCATCGGTTGCGGAACCCTGGCGTGGTTCTTCTGGTGTGACGGGAACCCGGTCAACAACATGTATGTGGTGTTGTTGATGGTTTGCGTAATCTGGGCCGGCGCGTTCACGCGCGCGGCGCATCGTAAGATCATGACGGTGGGAACCGCGACCGCCAGCATCGTCTTCATGGCCCGTTTCGCGATTGCGCCGGGCACGCTTGCGCATGTGATGACCGTTCTTGCGCCGCTGTTGCTTGGATACATACTCGTGATGGGTGCGACCGCCCGCAAGCGCGTCGACGAGATGCTCTCCGTGCGCTTTGCGAACGAGGATCTAACGGACGCGTTGCGCGTCGCCCGCGACGATGCGCTGCGCAAGCGCTTCGAGGCCGAGGCGGCCAACGCGTCCAAGACCATCTTCCTCGCCAACATGAGCCATGAGCTGCGCACCCCGCTCAACGCCATTCTGGGCTTCTCCGATATCATCGCGGAGCAGTCCTTCGGGCCGGCCCTCGAC
>CAZCJI010000047.1:0-12747 GCA_964498625.1 uncultured Rhizobium sp. | reverse complement strand
GCATCGAATATGCGCTGGCCGGCGGACGCATCAACACCGATGCCATCGACAATTCAGCCGGCGTGGACACATCGGACCATGAGGTGAACCTGAAGATTCTGTTCAGCGCCCCGATGCGGCGCGGCGAGGTCACACAGGCGGCGCGCGACCAGATGCTGACCGCGATGACCGACGATGTGGCGGAGCATGTGCTAGCCGACAATTACGACCAGACGCTCGCGCTCTCCGTCGCGCAGGCGCGTGCGAACAAGGACCTCGATGCTCATGGCCGCTTCATGCGCGAGCTTGAGGGCCGGGGGAAGCTCGACCGGGCGGTGGAATTCCTTCCCGACGATGCACAGATGCGCGTGCGCGCGCAGAGCGACAAAGGTCTCACACGGCCGGAACTCGCCGTGCTGCTCGCCTATTCAAAACTCGATCTGAAGGACGAGCTGCTGGCCAGCACCCTGCCCGACGATCCGCATTTCGGGTTCGAGCTGGCAAGCTATTTCCCGGATATGATGGTCCAGAAGTTCCGCGGCGAGATGGAAAGCCATCGCCTGCGCCGCGAAATCATCACCGATGTGCTGGCCAATCGCATCGTCAACCTCGCCGGCCCTGTGTTCGTGGCGCGCATGAAGGAGATGACAGGCGCGCCGGGCTCCGAAGTCGCGCGTACGTATGTCGTCGCCGAAGGCGCGTTCGGACTGTCGAAGCTCAAGGAGCAGGTCGACGCGCTCGACGGCAAGGTCGGCGCCGCAACGCAGACGGCGATGTACACCGAAATCACGGAACTGTTGCGGCGGCTAGGCCTCTGGTTCATCGCCAATGTGCCGGCCGATGCCGATTTTGCATCGACCATCGCGCTCTACCGCGCCGGTCTCGAGAAACTGAAGGGCCGCTTCGAGGGCCTGGTGTCGGAGTACGAAAAGCAGGACACGCTCGAGCGCATCGCCGAACTCGAGAAAGCGGGCGTGCCGCACGATCTCGCCGATGAAATCGCGGCGCTGCCGCTGTTCGGCACCGCGCCTGAGATCGCACGGATCGCCAACAACAAAAGCCTCAGCGTCGATCTCGTCGCCGGCACCTATTTCGCGATAGGCGCGGAAGTTGGCATCGACCGGTTGCGCGGGCTGTCGCGGCGCATTGTCGGCCTCGAACACTGGGATCGTCTCGCGATCCGCCGCCTGAACGACGATCTGTTTTCGGCGCAGCGCGCGCTGACGAACGAAGCGCTCTCGCTGCTCGACGCGAGCAAGTCGAACGGCACGCGAGAGGATGGCGCGGCGGTGGCAAGGCAATGGGTCAAGGAGCATGAAGCCGCGCTTGCCCGCGCCAAGGCGTTCCTCGCGGCCCTGGAAGGCGCCGGCGAACTCACCATTGCAAAGCTCACCCTCGCCAACAGCCAGATCCGGGAACTCGCGGCGCGTTAAGGCGCCTTGCACTCGCCGTCGTGGGTGATCTTTGCGTTCGCGTGTTCGGACACGCAGATGCCGGAATAGGTCTGTTCCTTGCCGGTCGCGGGGTTTATCCCGCAGACAGGCTTGTAGATCATCGAGCACATATCGCCGCCTTCGCAGGCGCCGTCATGCAGCACTGTCGCGCCGACCCTCTCCGCCTCGCAGCTGTTGTTGAAAGTCGTGCGCGCCTCTCCCGTTAGCGTGCAGACGGGCGCCACAAGATGCGGACACATTTTCGGCTCGGCATGCGCAGCGCTGCCGGCGAACATCGCGGTGGCGATCAGGACAATTGCGGATTTCACGGAACTTCTCCTGTAAGCCCCAACGCCGGCATCCTAAATCAAAACGCGCGCGCCGTCATTCGACCTTGAGCGCGGCGCGGCGTGGAATCTCGACCGCGAACACCCAGGCGTTGCCGATGGAAAGATAGAGGCAGGCAACCTCGCTCGGAATCAGCAGATAGAGCGCACGCGGGTCGCCAAGGATCAGTCCGATGCCGGCGAGTACGGGCATCAGCGTTCCGCCATAGCCGAGGATAGCGCGCACCGTGCGCGGCCCTTTCGAGCCCAGCACATGCGATTGATCGCTCTCCGGAAAATTATACGCAAACAGCGTGATGCCCGTGAGGATCGCGGCACCCGTCACTACATATTCGGTTCCGAGCACCCAGCCGGGTTGCGCCGGCACGACGCCAAAGATGCCCAGCAGCAGCATTTCGAACTGCAGGAACAGCGCCGTGAACGCGCGGGAAAGATAACCATAGCCCTGCAGCATATGGCTCAGGCTGATCGTGAGGCCGACAAACAGCAGGCCGGCCAGCGTCGCGCTGACCGCGGCGATGGTCAGAAGAAAATCATGCCAGGAAAGAATGGCGGCCTGCATTATCTCTCGGTCACGTAATACCAATGGTCAGCATATCGCGCGGCGTGAAATTGGCCATACCAGTAAAGCTTCTATGGATCGCCCCCATCGGGCACGAAAAGAAAGCCTTCTGCCGGCTGGAATTTACTTCGCTGGAACGTGAAGAAGAGCACGCATTTCACGGCTCCACATTGGGATAGCGCGACGCCGGTCGCGGCCGTGAACCCATCGACGGCCGGTGTCTTTCCAGCGCTGTCGAATTGCAGGACACCGGTGTCGTCAGGCTTGAGCTTTCCGGCGATGGCAGCGCGCGCGATGTCTTCGCGCTCCGAACGCAGTCTCGCGAAATTACACGTAAGCGCGGCGTCGCGGAACGGCACCAAGTATACGATCAGGCTGACCGCGATACAGATCGCCAATGGAACGACACGCCACCAGCCCGCGTCTTTGAAAAGCGCGGACAATGAGAGGACAAGCGCGAGGCCGAAAGCGATGAGCTGAAGCCAGCCGAGCAGGAAGATGGTGTCGCCGTTCCACAGCAGAAGCTGAGCGGCTACGGCCGTGACAAGCACAAAGCCTGCACCGAGAGCGGCAGTCCAGAGTGCAACGCCGGAATGGACGGTCGCGGGGCGAAAGGTCGTGTCCATCGCCCCGCTTTATATCACCGCGGAGCCATTCTAATCGAACCGTCCAGACGCACGCATTCGCCGTTGAAATACGGGTTGCGGATCATTTCGAGTGCGAGCGAGGCATATTCCGGCGGATTGCCGAGGCGCGGCGGGAACGGCACCTGTGCGCCGAGCGCCTGCTTCACCTGCTCGGGCGCCGCCGCCAGAAGCGGCGTGTTGAACAGTCCCGGCATGATCGTGTTGCAACGGATGCCTTCCTGCGCGAGATCGCGCGCAACGACCAGCGTCAGCGCATTAACGCCGCCCTTGGACGCGCTATACGCCGCCTGACCGATCTGGCCGTCCTGCGCCGCAACCGACGCGGTATTGACGATCGCGCCGCGCTCGCCGCCGTCCATCGGATCGAGCGAGAGCATGCCCTGCGCCGAGATCGCGATGCAGCGGAAGGTACCGACGAGATTGATCTGGATGATGAAGTTGAACGCGTCGGCGGGGAAGCGGCGTGTTTCGCCGGTTTTCTTGTCGCGTGATGCGGTCTTGATCGCGTTGCCGGTGCCGGCGCAGTTCACCAGAATACGCTCCTGACCGTGCGCGGCGCGCGCCTTCTCGAACGCCGCGACGGTGCTCGCTTCATCGGTGACATTGGCTTCGCAGAACACGCCGCCGATTTCCGCGGCAACCGCGTCGCCCTTGGTCTTGTTCATGTCGAGAAGCGCGACCTTCACGCCTTTCGCGGCCAGAGCGCGCGCCGTCGCCTCACCGAGACCGGAAGCACCGCCTGTGATGACAGCGGCGATCGAAGAATTCAGTTCCATGATTTCTCTCCCTGTATCCGACTGGGCGGACTTCTAAACCGGCCCGCGCTTCCAACGCAAAGCGTACGCTAGGTAAGCACGATCTGGGTCTGCGTGACGACAGCGACGAGTTTTCCATCGTCGCGCGTGATGCGCGTCGTCCAGACAGACGTGCTCTTTCCCACATGAACAGGCGTGGATTCGCCCGTGACTGTCATGCCGACCCTGGCCGAACCGATGAAGTTGGTCTTGCTTTCCATTGTCGTCGTTCCGGCCCCCGGCGGCAGATTGAGGAACGCTCCTGTTGCGCCCAATGTGTCGGCGAAGGCCATGATCGCGCCACCATGAAGGGTATCGAAAGTCGTACAGATTTCCGGTCGCACGACAAGCTTGCCCACGACTTTCGCCTTGGTCGCCTCGACGATCTCCACGCCGATTAGTTTCGCCAGCGGCTGGGGCCCCTGTGCAATTCTCTGGTCAATGGCCATGTTTTTCTCCTGCCGTGGCGTGTCATGCTTCGACAAGCTCAGCATGAGAGCGTGATTTATCCCCTCACCCTGAGCTTGCCCGGCTTCGCTAAAGCTACGCCGGACTCAGGTCAATTTCATTCGCCTGCCGTAGCTGAAAGCGCAGGCGGGTCGAAGCGTGGCCACTTTTCAGCACTAGTAAAGTTTGACTAGCGGCGTTCTCGTCTAGCCGGTCCAAGCCGCCGGACTCCTAGAACGATAGCGGAGAAAGCTGCTGGCGGTAAAAGGACTATCGCGAAAAGCACCCACGCAGGTGTTCCGCTCTGGGGTGTCGCGTCAAAGGGCAACGGTGGATACGGCGTTCCGCCAGTCACGATTATCAAATCTTTCCAAGCCCATTCCGAAAATGGAAGGGTAATCACCAGCCATGCGATGGCGAGCACTATCCAAAGCCAGGGATTCGCTTTCGCCTGATCATTTGGCTCTGTACCGGCTAGGCCGAAAGCGCATGGGCCTTCGCCGTTTTTCCCGACTTTGGATGCCGGCCGGAGAAGTCTTAGGCTTGTCTACCAGTTTGCCGTCTATCTCCCTCTCTGCAACCGAGAGGGTCGATTGGCTGGCGTCCGGCTCAGGTCGACGGGAAACTGATTTCCTGGCTTCAGACCGTTCGGTCATGCGAGCATTATCTCACGGTCGCGCTGGAAAAAGGGGAGATGGCGCTGTGCTGGGAAACATTGTCAGAATCGCCGCAAATATTCTCTACGTTGCCGTCGTGTGGTTCGTTCTTGACCAAGTACATAATCGTCCGGAAGCAGTGATACTGCCGGTGCTGGGCATTTTGTACGTTACCACGCGCTCAATGGGGATGGGCGCGGCACATACGGCACTAGTTTTCGCGTATTCTCTGGAAAGCATAGAGCGTCGCATCAAAGCTCAAGCTGGAGAGTACATTCCGGACGAAGCCGATTTTGTGAGCGGCCGAGACCAGAGATTAAAAAAAGCCGGGACAGACATGCTGATTGATGGAACCGGGTTAGGGGTAATCAGCCTACTGTGCCTTTGGAAATTTCTGGGTGGAATAGGCGTGCTTTAGAGTCCAACGAGGCAAACTTTACCAGTGCTCACTTTTCCGCCACGGAAGATGGGAAGATACTGCGGCATGACCAGCGCGACAGACCTCCCCGACCCGACCGCGCCCCAACTTCCCGCCGTGATCGCACGCAACGAGCGCACGGTACGAGAAGGATTCTGGAAAAAGCTGCTGCGTGTCGCGGGTCATATCCCGTTCGCCGACGATGCGGCGGCTGCATATTTCTGCGCGACCGACCCCGCGACACCAAGCAAGGTAAGAGGGGTTCTGCTCGCAGCACTCGCCTATTTCGTCATGCCCTTCGACCTCATCCCGGATTTCATCGCGGGTCTGGGCTTCACTGACGACGCGGCGGTGATGGCGATGGCCATCGGCCTTGTTGCCAAGCACATCACGCCGGAGCATCGCGCGAAGGCGCGCGTTGCGCTGAATCTTCCGCCTGATGAGCGCAAGTGAAATACGCGGAGATCGAGAAATTCTGCCTGTCGCTGCCCGGCGCGACATTGTCGATCCAATGGGGCAGCGATCACGTCTACAAGATCGGCGGCAAGATGTTCGCGGTCATGGGTCCGCCAGAATTGCGGCCGCAAACGATCTCGTTCAAGGCCGGCGAGGCCAGCTTCGATATTTTGACCAAAGCGAAGAACATTATCCCGGCACCCTACCTCGCCCGCGCAAGATGGGTGAACCTGCAGAAGCTCGATGCGCTGAACGCGAAAGAGATGAAAGCCTATCTCGCGCGCGCGCATGCACTCGTGGCCGAAGGCCTGTCGAAGAAGAAGCGCGCCGAATTGGGAGTCGGCTAGCGCGCCTTGGCGATCTTTGCGGTCAGGCTCTCCGCCGTCGCGCTCGCAGGGCCGCCGCCGATGAACTCGATACCGATGCCGTTCTCATGATGACGCGCAACGCGGCCCGCCATCTGTCCGATCAGGACGAACTCTCCGACGGGCGGGCGCACATCGGTCTTGAGGGAAACACCGCTGACCGAGAGGTCCATGACCTCACAGGCAACGAATTGACCGTCGGAGCGGGTGAACCGCGCGATGCCTTTTGTCGGCGTGCGGTCGTGACGGCGAAGATCCGCCTCCTCGAGCAGTTCCTTGTTCATGAAAAGGGTGAGCTGTTCGGCGATGCGCTCGCGCTTCATCGCCGTGCAGTTGAACCGGACGCCGAAGTCACCCGGATTGTTGCGGATGATCGAGCCTTCGAGGCGCCCAAAGCCATCGACATAGAGAATGACCGGCGTGTTCGTCTCGAGCACGAGATCGCATTCGATCGACGCCCCGCCGGGCGAAAGATCGACAACCTTGCAGTGACATTCGCGAGAATCCGCTGGCACGAACAGCCGGCCGCTCAGATCGACGCGCACGCGCCGGAAACGGCGCCGCTCCGCCTTGGCTTTCGCGATTACGGGCGCGACATCTTTCATACAATCACCGGACCTGCCGGTCCTGCCCTTTCCACGGGGATTGTGAACGCGGGGCGGTCAATAGAAGGTTACCGTTTACCGCAGTGCGCGCCCTTTTTTCGCAGCAGTTAAGCGGCACTTAACCTTCGGGTCCCGCCGCGCTATAGCAACCGGGCACGCCGCGTAACCGACCGGAGATCAGGCATGTCGTCATACCGTCCTTTTGCCAGCCTTGCCGTCCTGTTTTCGGCGGCCATGCTTCTGTCCGGGTGCGTCAATGAACTGGCGCTCGACGCCCTGCCAGACACGAAGCCGGACGGGACGGCTTTCAACAAGGCTCTGTTCACGGACTACGGAGCGCTGGCCCGTTCGTTCGGACCGGTTGGCGTCTCGGCCGGCAAGGCCTTCGACAAGGGCGGGTCGATCGAGCTGACGAAGATGGACAGCAATGTCGGCGGCCTCGCGAACGATTATGCCGAAAAGGCGCTCATTGCTTCGCGCGGCGCCGTCGTTGAGCCGGAACCTGGAATCGATATCCCCACCCACAAGATGCGCGACCGGTTGATCCGCGCCATCGAGCGCGGTCGGGACAATTTTCCAGCCGAATCCGCGCGCGCGCAGGTCGATTACGATTGCTGGAGGATGAACGCGGCGGTCCCGCAGATGAGGGGTGCGTCCGAAAAGTGCAGAGCATCGCTCGACATCACGCTCGCTGCGCTGGAAGCCAAGGCGAAACCGGCCGCCGCGCCAGAACCCACGCCGCCGTCTTCCGACAACAGCGACAAACCCGCGATCCAGCCATGAAAGCATACGATTACATCATCGTCGGGGCCGGGAGCGCCGGTTGCGTCCTGGCCAATCGTCTTTCGGCCGATCCAAACATCGAAGTTCTGCTGATCGAAGCCGGCGGACGCGACAAGTCGCTGATGATCCACATGCCGGCCGGGATTCCGGCGCTGCTTGGAAAGCCCAACCCTTACAACTGGTACTACGACACCGAAGGCCAGTTTCATCTCAATGGCCGCCGGCTCTATTGGCCGCGCGGACGCGGCTGGGGCGGCTCGTCGTCGATCAACGGCATGATCTATATCCGCGGCCATGCGCGCGACTATGACGGCTGGCGGCAAATGGGCTGCGAAGGCTGGTCGTTCGCCGACGTGCTGCCCTATTTCAAGCGCGCCGAAACGAACCAGAACGGTGGCGATGACTTTCACGGCGGCGACGGGCCGCTCTATGTGTCGAACGGCCATTCGACGAACCCCCTGTTTCGCGCGTTCGTGCGCGCGGGTCTCGAAGCCGGCCACAAGCAAACCGCCGATTTCAACGGCGCGCAGCAGGAAGGCTTCGGCCCCTATCAGCTCACCATCCGCGACGGAAAGCGCTGGAGCGCTGCGAAGGCCTATCTGCACGACGTGATCAAACGCCCGAATCTGACCGTCGAATCCAACGCGCAAGTCTCGCGCGTGACGTTCGAGGGAAAGCGCGCGGTGGGCGTCGAATATGTCCAGAACAAACAGACCCACAAAGCGCTCGCGACGCGCGAAGTGATCCTCTCAGGCGGCGCGGTCAACACACCGCAGGTGCTTCAGCTCTCCGGCATTGGCGACGGTGAAACGCTGTCGCGCTTTGACATCCCGGTGGTGATGGAACTGAACGGCGTTGGCAAAAACCTGCAGGATCACCTTGATTGCTCGATCCAGTACGAATGCACGCAGCCGATCACGCTCTACAGCCAGGCCAATCCGCTCAATGCGTTGAAGACCGGACTGCAATACATGCTGCTCGGGACCGGGCTCGCGACCGGGCAGGGACTGGAATCCGGGGCGTTCCTGAAAAGCCGGCCCGATCTGGAACATCCCGATCTTCAATATCACTTCATCTCGGCGCTGATGATGGATCACACGCGCGTCAAGGCCGATCGTCACGGATTCATGGCGCATGTCTGCCAGCTTCGTCCGCAAAGCCGCGGTTACATCACACTCAAATCGGCCGATCCGCTGGTCGCACCGATCATCCAGCCGAATTATCTCGAAGCCGAGGAAGACCGCCGCGCGATGCGCGAAGGCGTCAAGCTTGCGCGTGAAGTGTTCGCGCAGGAAGCGTTCGATCCCTATCGCGGGCCGGAGATCATGCCCGGCGCGCACGTCACCAGGGACGATCAGATCGATGCCTGGATTCGGCGCACGGCGGAAACGATCTATCATCCCGTCGGCAGCGCGAAGATGGGTACCGACTCCGAAAGCGTGGTGGACGCGCAACTCAGGGTCTATGGCGTGGAGGGGCTGCGCGTGGTGGATGCCTCGGTCATGCCGGCGCTGGTCTCCGGCAACACCAATGCGCCGACGATTATGATCGCCGAAAAAGCGTCTGACATGATCCTCGGCAAGCCTCCGCTGCCGTCACAGAATGTTAAAATTGTCGAAGATTTCACTCGCGCAAGCGCGGCCTGAGACCGTTTGCGACCTTTGCCGTCTATCTTTTCCGGCAACTTCGGGCCTATGCTCGACGTTATGATCAGGATGAAAGCTTTCCTCCTCGCCGGTGCTGTCGCACTGATCGCAATTCCCGCCGCGTCGCAAACGGCGCGCTACGACGTCAAGACGATGAATTTCGATCTGTGGTGTCAGGAGACGGCGAAACTCGATCCGGATCGCTGTGACAAGCGCACGCCGGAAGACGAGAAATCGTTCGAAGCCTACCGCGCGAAGGTGGAGAAGTACGAAATCCCCTATCTGCAGCGCAAAGAAAAAGAGCAGCTGTTCGACCGCGAAGTTCTGCACGCCGATCCGACGGACAATCCTCTCGATAAAAACTACCAGGCACAGACCCAGTCGGTGCCGAGCCCGAATCCGCAGTAAGTGCAGCGCGATCAGGCGGGCCGGACGGTACCGCCGATCATGTCGAACAGGCGCTTTAGAGTCTCGTCCGTCTGAAACCGCGAAGCCGTCGGCCTGTCCTGCGACACGACAAGGCGCAGATGCGGCGCGCGCGAATGGTTGCGCAAAATCTGCTGGGCTGGCGGCGGAGGCGGTGGAATATTCAGGCTGGGCAGTGGATCGTTTTCGCGCACGAGTTGGGAGGCGATCAATCGCTGGAACGCGACCGGACGACCTCCCAGCGGCGTTGCATCGGAAAGGATCTGGGTCATGCCGAGGAAGCGCGATGCCTCGCCGCCATTGAAGCTGATCGGCAAAATAATCGTTTCCATCTCTACCATGCCGCAATCCGTGCTCGCGCCGATCGAAGACATGCAGACCGGCTGGCAGGTCTTCATCGATTGCCGGAGCAAAGACGCGAGCGCCGTACCGGACTGACCGTCCCAATGTGTGAGAAATCCCACGCCCTTCAACTCCATGCCGAACCGTTCGCACAGGCTGGTGCCCGCGAGGCGATACGTGGGACGGGCGGGATTGATGGCGTCAAGAATGAAGATGTGCGACAGCATCCGCTTGACGGCGCGCGGGTCGATATCCGTCTGGTCCGGAACGTCACGGTCTTTGCGCAGACGGCTCCAGTAACCGACCAGAAGGTGAGAATTCTTGTGCTTCATGGACGCTCGCCCGATAGAAATGCCGCCGGGCGGTGTGATCCAGATCGGAACGCTGCCCTGCTCCTGGAACCTCAGGGGAGCGAAAGCCGTGCCAGTCTTCGTGCGAGCTAGGACCAGGGGCCGCGGGGCGCAAACGGCCCGAAATAGCGCACCTCGCGCGCCTTGAAGACGGGGGTGAGCACCAACCCGGCCGCGAAACCGCCAACATGCGCCCAGAACGCGGTCCCGGGTTGGGATGGATCGGTCACGGCCGCACTGAAGAGTTGCATTGCAAACCAGATTCCGACCACCCACACCGCGCGTATCCAGAGCGGGTAGAAAATGATCCCGAGCGGAATGATCACGTGCACCCGCGCGCGTGGATATAGAAGCATGTAGGCGCCCAGAACGCCGGAGATCGCGCCCGACGCGCCGATCATCGGGACCTGCGAATGCGGATCGATGAACGCCATGGTCAGCGCCGCGGCGACGCCGCTGATCAGATAGAACAGCGTGAAGCGCACATGCCCCATCGCTTCTTCGATGTTGTTTCCGAAAATCCAGAGATAAAGCATGTTGCCGGCGATATGCAGAAAGCCGCCATGCAGGAACATCGAGGTCAGGATGGTTCCATAAGCCGGGATTCCCAGAACCAGCGACGGCGCGTTCTGCGGATCGCGCAATGCATTGGGCGTGAAGCCGAGGATACCAAGCGCCGCATCCATGTTCTTTTCGCCGAGTGAAACCTCCCAGACAAAGACGGCCACGCAAATCGCGATAAGCAACCAGGTCATGAACGGCGTGTGTTCGACCGGATTGTCGTCCGAGATCGGGATCATGCGCGCAAGGCCCCCGGTTCGGCCTGTTCGCCGGTATCAAAACGGGACGACCGAGCGGCTGTTTCCGGCCCGGTGGATGACACAAATCCTGAAGCGGGAGGTTCGGTCATTAAGGCTTATCCCATGATTCCGGCAGGGATGTAGACGGTGCTGTTTGGGCTGATCGAAGCGAAGAAGCAATAGCATGTCCCGGTACGGAATTGTTGTCTCCCTCTTCATCGGCCCAGCGTTTGCCGCGTCAGCGATATCGCCGGCGGCGACATCGGTGGCTAGCACGCGCGTCAACGCCACTGTCATGTTTCGAGGTCGTTAACGCCTCTCACCTAAAAGCTGGGCCGCGGGAACAGGAACCACGGCCCTGACCAATCCGATCCAGCGCATCTTGCTCGCCATCGTCGCGACCATCGTCGTCGTCGATGCCGTTTGGGCGAGCGTCATTCACGCCGAACTCGACACCGGGGCCTATGGCTTTCTGGCGGTGATTTCGTTCGCGCTCTTTGGCGGCGGTATCTTCTACGATCGCGTGCGCAAGGACGAACGGCTGAGCACGATGCTCTTCGGCACCGCATTCCTCATCGCTCTTTCCACGGCGCGCTGGCCACGATGGTCGCGTGGTACGCTTGGCCGCTCAAATTCCTGCGCTGGCCTGCGCTGGCGCTAAACACGCTCGTTCTTGTCGCAACCCCGATTCAAGGCGGCCATCATGTCGTGGACGTTCTGGCAGGATTCGCGGTTGCCGCTGCCGGCATTGCGATCGCGAATCGGGTCGCGCGGATCGTGCCGAAATTTGCCCCCGAGGCTTTGTCCGGTCTGGCTCCGCCACAACTGACTTAGCGGCTTCCTGCGCCGATCCATCGCGCTTGCCCCCCGGGGTTAGGCTGGTATTGTGCGGCGCACCGAAATCCCCGCCAGCCAGGTTTTTCCCATGAATATCCACGAATATCAGGCCAAAGAGGTTCTGCGCGGCTTCGGTGTTGCGGTGCCTCGCGGCAAGGCCGCCTTCACCGTCGAAGAAGCGGTCGCGGCAGCTAAAGAACTGGGCGGCCCGGTCTGGGTCGTGAAGGCGCAGATCCACGCCGGCGGACGCGGCAAGGGTGGCGGCGTCAAGGTCGTCAAATCCATCGAGGACGTTGAGAAGGAAGCCAGGCGCATGCTCGGCATGACGCTCGTGACGCACCAGACCGGCCCGCATGGCCGCGTCGTGCGCCGTCTCTACATAGAGGATGGCTCCGCCATCGACCGCGAGCTTTATCTCTCCGCTCTCGTCGATCGTGCGACCAGCCGCGTTGCGTTCATCGCCTCGACCGAAGGCGGCATGGACATCGAGGAGGTCGCACACAAGACGCCCGACCGGATCAAGACATTCCAGGTCGAACCGGCCGCCGGTTACTCACCCTATGTCGGGCTGGAGATCGCAACCGCCTTGAAGCTGAAAGGCGACCAGGCGAAGCAATGCGGCACGCTGATCAAATCGCTCTATGACGCGTTCCTCGCCAAGGACATGAGTTTGCTCGAAATCAACCCGCTGGTCGTGACCAAGGACGGCAACGTCATCTGCCTCGATGCCAAGATCAATTTCGACGACAACTCGCTCTATCGCCACAAGGACATTCAGGCGCTACGCGATCTCGACGAAGAAGACCCGATGGAGGTCGAGGCGTCGAAATACGATCTCTCCTACATCAAGCTCG
>CAZCJI010000046.1:0-12885 GCA_964498625.1 uncultured Rhizobium sp. | reverse complement strand
AGGCGGGAACGCTCAAGACCTTCCGCCACATCACCGGGCCGATGGATACAGAAGTCACGATGGCGGAGAAATCCGGCCGCGTGCTGGTGCTGTCGTCGAACAACTATCTGGGTCTTTCGGATCATCCCGATGTGATCGCCGCGGGACGCAAGGCGCTGGAGGAATACGGCGCGGGCACCGCGTCCGTGAGGTTCATCTGCGGCACGTTTTCGATCCACGAACAGATCGAGAAATCGCTGGCGAAACTTTCGCGCACGGAAAGTGCGCTGACTTATGTTTCCTGCTGGACCGCGAACACCGGCTTGATGCCGGCAATCGCCGGCGAAAACGATGCGCTTGTTTCCGACGAACTCAACCACGCCTCGATCATCGATGGTTGCCGCGCGTCCAAGGCGCGCCGCCTTGTCTACAAGCACGCCGACATGGCCGATCTCGATGCGAAACTCGACTCCATCAAAGGTTCGCGGCGCATCTTCATCGTCACCGACGGCGTGTTCAGTATGGAAGGCGATATCGCGCCGCTGCCCGACATCATCCGGCTTGCGAAAAAGCATGGTGCATCGGTCATCCTCGACGATTCCCACGGCACCGGCGTCATGGGCAAGAATGGCCGCGGCACAGCGGAGCATTTCGGCGTCGAAGGCCAGATCGACATCATTACCGGTACGCTGGGCAAGGCGCTCGGCGGCGCGGCCGGCGGATACGTCGCCGGATCGAAGACTGTGGTCGATTACCTGATGCAGGTTTCACGGCCGCAATTGTTCTCCAACGCGTTGCCGGCGACGATCGCCGCGAGCGCTGGCAAGGCCATCGACATTCTCAACAACGAACCACAGCGCGTCGCGCGTCTGCACCAGATCACGCGCAATCTGCGCGAGGGTCTTAAGGCGCGAGGCTTCAAACCGCTCGACGGCGAAAGCGCGATCGTGCCGATCATCGTCGGCGACACCGCGTTCGCCATCAAGATGAGCCAGGCGCTGCTCGCCGAAGGCATTTTCATCACCGGCTTCGGCTATCCCGTAGTGCCCGAAGGCACGGCGCGGCTTCGCATCCAGGCCTGTGCGGCGCTCACCGATACGCAGATCGATTTCGCGCTCAAAACCTTCGAGAAAGTCGGCAAGCAACTCGGCGTGATCTGACCTTCAACATCTGGAGGTACTCGCGGCAAAACCGCAACCACTTGAGATTTGAAATCGCTTTCTCAACAAAATTCGTTCGCGACGATCTCCTTGCCCATTCGAACCTCAGATTTGCGAAGGGGGTACCCCGTCGCCTGTGAAACAGGCGCCGCAAATTTCATCCGTCGAAGCCCGATCGCCGGGCGGCGGATGAAGCGTTCGCGCGGATCTTTTTTTCCTAGATCCCCCGCGCGCGCCAACCCGCCACGACTTCAGACTCTTCGGACGGCCGCCAACATCCGTTTCGAGGCGGATCAGAACGGCGCCATCAAGTCTCCCCGAACTTCGCGACGCGCCTGGCGAGCACTCGACGGTAAAGGACTGCCCCTCAACCCGAATTTCATCCACCGCGTCCCACGAATGCGCGCGAGGCTGCATCCTTGTTCTGTATGTCCTTGCGCCTTTCGTCTTCGGGCTCAAAGCGCCCGGCATCGCACCAATCCTCCCAATCCAACGAAGAAAATGGTTATCCCAGAATTATGCTTCAAGTCCTATATATAGGAATTAATATCTAGCCCATGTTCGAGAAAGCCGTCCCGCGCCCGGTGACAGCCTTTTACGGCGGCGCGGAATCTTGCCAGACTGAGAACGGCTCGATTTCTGGATAAACATCCGCCCCTGCACGGTGGCTCGGGCGTTCTGGAGGGATCTATGGACGCCAAATCGCACACGATCCCGGCATCGTTCGGTCATGTGGCCTGTTATGCCGCAATGCTCGTGGCATCGCTCGTTTTGTCAGATCAAGCGCAAGCGAAGTTCAGGGTGCTGTACGCCTTCAATGGCACGCAGGGTGGCAATCCGCTCGGAAGCCTGACTGCGGACAACGCGGGCACGCTTTACGGTACGACGGCCGGGGGCGGCACTGCGGGTGAAGGCACTGTCTTCAAGCTTTCGGCCGACGGTCAGCAGACTGTGCTCTACAATTTTACGGGCGGCGCGGACGGCGGCGAGCCGGATTCGAGTGTCATCCAAGATGCCGCGGGAAATCTTTTTGGGACCACACAGTTTGGCGGCAACGATGCCTGTCCGGATGGAGGCTGCGGCACTGTCTTCAAAATCACTCCCGATGGAAAGGAAACCGTTCTCTATGCCTTCAAAGGGGGCAGCGACGGCGCCGTGCCCTCGGCGGGACTGATCGCCGACAACGCCGGCAATTTCTACGGCACGACCTACAACGGCGGCGCCTTCAGCAACGGCGGCACAGTTTTCATGGTTCAGCCCAACGGCGTGGAAACTATTTTGTATTCCTTTGGAAAAGGAAATGACGGCGCAGGACCGGTTGCCGGTCTTCTGCTGGATGCGTCCGGCAATCTCTATGGCACAACGTTGCACGGCGGCGCATCTTCCGGCGGAACCGTCTTCAGGCTCGCACCGGATGGCACGGAAAAAGTGATTTATAGTTTTACGGGCGGCCCCGACGGCGGCGGCCCCATGGCCGCGCCGATCCTGGATAAGCAGGGAAACCTCTACGGCACGGCATCCGGCGGTGGGAATACAGCCTGCGGCGCGAACGGTTGTGGGGTCGTGTACAAGCTGACGCCCAAGGGGACAGAAAGCGTGCTCTATGCGTTTTCAGGCGGCAGCGACGGAGCCAATCCTTACGGTGCACTCAGTATCGACAAGACGGGAAATCTCTACGGAACGACCCGTGACGGGGGGCTCAATCAACGCATTTGTCATACGCAAGGCTGTGGCACGCTGTTCAAGCTGGCCCTAGATGGAACGAAGACGACTCTGCGCATGTTCAAAGGAAGAAAAGACGGCGGGTGGCCGATGTCGGATCTTCTCAACATCAAGGGGCATCTGTTCGGCGTCGCCTATCTCGGGGGCGATAATGGAGGTGGGACGCTTTACGAGTTCGCGCCGTAACCGGTTGGATCGCGTCGCAGCACGGCTCACGCGATGTATTTGGTGTACTGATAATATTTGGGCCTCGCATCGAGCCTCACATGCACCCACGGTACGCCGAGGCCAGAGGTGCTGACCCAGAAACGGTCGCGCGATAGGGCAAGACGCTTCCCGATTTCCAGCGCCAATGCGCGAAACAGCGCGTGGGTCTACTCGCGCGGCGCAGAGCGTACGAACGTAGCAATATGGCCGTAGCATTCCGCGTCCGCGATTTTGCGCGGCGCGATCAGGAGCGCGTCACCGCCAAGATTGGGAAAAGCCGCTATAGACTCCGGCCCGCGCAGGTGCGCCGCGAAATCGCTGTCGTCCGCACGCATCCGCGCCAGCGCATTGGAGCGGATGATCGCGCACTCGAAAGCTGCCGCGAGCGCGCCGCTGTCCAACGGCGGCATCTCCCAGAAGAACGCCTCGCAGGACGACGCCGCGAGCATCTCGATGAAGAAATCCCGGAACGTGGTATCGTCGCGCCACAGCGTGACCACCTCACCCACGCTGAACCCCCGCGCACCGTGCGCGAGCGTGACAATCTCGCCCGCCGGCGTGGCAATCCTCGCGCGTTCCGCAATCCACATCGTGCCGCACCCAAGGGGCGAGACCGCCCGGTTCCTTTAAGATTGTACAGGATCGGGCCACGATTTATGCCTTTGAAACCAGTTCCCCATAGCGTTGTCTCCCCGCGACAGGTTGGGTTTCCATGACGATCGAACAGGTGAATCTCGCGCTCGATGTGAAGGGCCTCAAAAAGGCCTTCGGCCGCCCCGCGGTGGACGGCCTGAACCTCAGCGTCCGGCGCGGCGAGTTCTACATGCTGCTCGGCCCGAACGGCGCCGGCAAGACGACGACGCTTCGGATGATCAGCGGATTGCTGCGTCCGGATGAGGGCGCGATCTCGATTTTTGGAATCGATGCACTGGCCGATCCCGTCGGCGCGAAGCAGATCGTCGGCTGGCTCTCCGACGAGCCGATGATCTACGACAAGCTCACGCCGTTCGAATATCTCGAATTCGTGTCCGGTCTCTGGAATGTCGAAACCGGCGTGGCGGAGAGCCGTGCCCGCGAATTGCTGCGCTGGCTCGATCTCGAAAAAGTCGCGCAGGAACGCTGCGAAAATTTCTCGCGCGGCATGCGCCAGAAAGTGGCGCTGGCCGGCGCTCTGGTACACGAGCCCGATCTGATCATCCTGGACGAACCGCTCACCGGCCTCGATGCCGCCAGCGCGCGTCTGGTGAAGACGGTGTTGTCGGATCGCGTCTCGAAAGGCAGCACCGTCATCATGACGACGCATATCCTGGAAATCGCGGAGCGGATGGCCGACCGCATCGGCGTCATTTCCGGCGGACGTTTGATCGCGGAAGGCACGCTCGCGGAACTGCGCCAGAAAATCGGCGAAACCGATTCGACCCTGGAAGATCTTTTCCTCGCCATCGTCGAACGGGATTCCGCGCAATCATGAACGGGCGCGGCACGCATTTCTGGTTCGCGCGCCACGAGTTGCGGCTTGCCTGGCGCGACGCGCTTTCGATGATGACCGCGGGGCGGCGCGACCGCGAACCGCGGATCGCGATCGGCGTTATTGTGTTCGCGGCCTTCCTGCACGTGGTCGCATACTTTGTATTGGGAAATATCGGAAAAATCGGGCTTGCGCCCACTCTGCCGAACCTGATCGCCATCACCGCGAGCATTCTTCTTTCCGGCTCGGCCATGCTCTCGCAGGCCATGGAAAATGTGACGCGCACATTCTATACGCGTTCCGACCTCGAACTCATCCTGAGTTCTCCCGCGCCGGCGCACCGGCTGTTTGCCGTCCGGATCGCGGCCATCGGCCTTTCCGTCAGCGTGATGTCGATCCTGTTCATCGGTCCTTTCGTGAACGTCCTCGCATGGCGATACGGCGCACAGTGGCTTGCGGCCTATGGCGTGGTTGTCGCGGTTTCGCTGACCGCCACGGCGCTTGCAATTGTGCTGACGTCCCTGCTCTTTCAGACCATGGGGGCGAAGCGTACGCGGCTTGTGGCACAGATCGCCGCCGCGGTTATCGGCGGCGTGTTCGTCATCGGCTTGCAGATCGCGGCGCTGTTTTCGAGCGGCACCGTCTCGCGGCTCGCCTTCCTCAAGTCGCCTTATATCCTGGCGCACGCACCGTCGATCGGCAGCGTGTTCTGGTGGCCGGCGCGCGCCGCACTCGGTGACGGGATGGCTTTTGGCGCCGTGCTGCTTGCGAGCCTGACGTTGTTTCTGATCGTGAACGCCATCTACGCGCCACGGTTTGCGAATTATGTCGTCGCCGCCGCGAGCATCTCGCGAAGTCCGCAGAGAACGCGGCCCTCGACGCGGACATTCAAAGTCCAATCGCCGGCCGCTGCGCTGCGCCACAAGGAATGGCTGCTTTTGCTGCGCGACCCGTGGCTCATGTCGCAGTCTCTGATGCAGCTCTTATATCTTCTGCCGCCAACCGTTCTCTTGTGGCACAGCTTTGCTTTCGGCGGCAGGGTGGCGATCATCCTGGTTCCGGTGCTGATCATGGCGGCGGGACAATTGGCCGGCGGTCTGGCGTGGCTCACCATCTCCGGCGAGGATGCGCCCGATCTGGTCCTGACCGCGCCGGTCGCGCACAACAGCGTGCTTCGCGCGAAAATCGAAGCGGTGCTGGGCTGCATTGCCATCGTGTTTGCGCCGTTTGTATTCTGGCTTCTGATCGATGCGCCAACGCTCGCGGCCATCGCGCTCGCCGGCTTGATGGCCTCCGCCCTGTCGGCGGCGCTGATCCAGCTCTGGTTTCGATCCCAGGCCAAGCGAAGCCAGTTTCGCCGCCGCCACACCTCGTCGCGGATCGCCACGTTTTCGGAAGCTTTCTCTTCGGTGGCGTGGGCGGCCACCGGCAGTATCGCCGCGGCCGGCAGCTGGCTCGCCGCCATCGTCGGCCTGCTGGCGATCGGGTTGATGGCACTCGTTCGCGCCATCAGCCCAGCACGCGCGTGAACAGCGCCCGAATCCTGCATGCGGCGCATTCCGGGGGCGGCGCAAATTACGAGCGCGCCGGTCTCTGATTTAAGCCTAGGCCGCCACTCTTTCGATGATGATTGCCGGCGCCATGCCGCCGGCCGCGCACATCGTGACGAGCCCGCGCTTGAGATCGCGGCGCTCCAACTCGTCGAGGATTGTGCCGATCAGAATGGAACCGGTTGCGCCGATGGGATGACCGAGCGCCATCGCGCCGCCGTTCACATTCACCTTCTCGCGGTCGAGCTTCAGATCGCGTATGAATTTCTCCGCGACCACGGCAAACGCCTCGTTGATCTCGAACAGATCGATGTCCTCGAGCGTCAATCCCGCTTTCTCCAGAACCTTGCGCGCCGCCGGCACGGGGGCATTCAACATCAAAGTCGGACAATCACCCATGTTCGCCATGGCGACGACCTTCGCGCGCGGCTTCAGGCCATTCTTCTTTGCGTAGTTCTCCGATGCCAGAAGCACAGCCGCCGCGCCATCCACGACGCCCGACGAATTGCCGGCGTGGTGAATGTGCGTGATGTCGATATCGGGATAGGCCTGGCGGATGAGCCCGCCATAGGTCGTGCCTTTTTCGTCGAGGGGCAGGTCTGCGAGCATCGCGAAAGACGGCTTCAACGCGGACAGCCCTTCCATCGTCGTCTGCGGACGCGGAAATTCTTCGCGATCGAGCGCGAGCGTGCCGTCCTCGCGGTAAACCGGGACCAGACTCTTCGCGAAACGGTTGGCGCGAATGGCGGCGTCGGCGCGCTGCTGACTGACCAGCGCGAGCTCATCGACTGCCTGACGCGAGATGCCTTCCATGGTCGCGATTGCATCGGCGCACACGCCCTGATGCGACTGCGGATGGCGCGCGCGCAAACGCAGATTGCCATTGTCCATCATCGGCGGCGCCTTCGGATCGGCTGTCGCGCTCGTATAGCTCATCATTTCGGTGCCGCCTGCGATTGCGAGATCTTCCATACCGGACATGATGTTCGCCGCGGCGATGTTCACGCTGGTGATGCCGGAGCCGCACGGGGGCGCACGATACCCAGGCTGCAAAGACCGAGCGCGATCGCGAGACAAAGCCACGCGAACACATCGCCGGTCCGGCTGTAGAACGTTGCCACGCGCTTTGCAGGCACGTCCACGATCATTGCGTGGCTCTCGCCGGGCAGCGTGTCCTGCATCGCGAGCAGGCGGCCATAGGGATCGAACGCACCCGACAGACCTTCGAAATCCACCCGCACCAGCGAATAGCCGTTTTCGACGGCGCGCAGCCGCGCCATCTTGATCGTGTGCGTGTAACCCATCGCGGGCCAGTCCCATCCTGGCAGCAGCAGAATGTCGGCGGCGACGCGCGTCAGCGCAGGGAAGTCGCCGTCGTAGCAGATCACATTGGCGAGGCGGCCGAACGGCGTCGTCACGACCGGAACCGCGTTCTGAAAGGGTGCGACGGGTTCGAGGCCCGGCACGGGATGGTTCTTGCGATAATGCCAGAGCTGCGTGCCGTCGGGCGCGAAGAGATAGGTCTCGTTGCGCTCGAACGGAACGCCGATGGCGGCGTCGATATAGAGACCGTCCACGCGCGCGGCCGCAGATATCTTCTGCAGCAAGGCCGTTTTGTCTTCCTCGAGAACTGGCGCAGCGGTCTCCGACCACACAACGATCCTTGCGCCGGATTTCGCGGCGGCATGCGTCTCGGTCAGCAGAATATCCGCGATGTGCTCGAATTGCGCTTTCGTCGCGGGCGCGGCAAGCGCGGCTTTGACGCTCGCCGACGGCGGGAAGTTGGCCGGCGTGACGAGCTTCCATGCGGCTTGTCGAAGCGTCGCGGGTGCGGTGATGCCAGCGATCCTCACATTCGGCGCCGTAGAAGGCAGGCTCGCAAAATTCAGCCGCGCTTCGCCATAGAGCATCACGACGAGAAGCACGGCAGCAAAACCGCCACCCCACCGCACCCAGTTGATGCGTGCCGGATTTTCCCAGATGCGATTGGCAACCGCGGCACCGGACGCGATCAGGAATCCGATTGCATAGGGACCTGTCAGCGAGATGATCTGTATCAGCGGCAGGTTCTCGGCTTGCGTAAAGGCGCGCACACCGATGCTGGTGCCCACGGGAAGGTTGGAGCTGACGATATATTCCGTGGCAGTCCATATTAACGGGAAGAGAAAAACACGGCCGACTTCACGCAAGCGGTTCACGATCAGCCGATCGACGATGTAAGGGATCGCGAACAGCACGCCGAGCACAAAGGTCAGAACAGTCGTCACCACGGTGCTGGTAGGATCGGTTGCGTATTCCAGTCCCATCCAGAGCATCTGAAGAAACGAAACCAGAGTGATCGTGGCAATCGCAATCGTGGGCCGGTTCATGCGGCTGAAGCGCAGCAGGAAAATCGGCGCGGCCCAGGCGGCGAGCGCGAGGCTCCATCGTCCGCCGACCGACAGAAGCGAAGCGGCGAGCCCCACGGCGAGCCACACGCCGCTTGGCATCGGCCGCACCAAACGATCAGCGAGCGTCGCGGGTTGAGAGTCGAATTCGATGGAAGCGGCCATGGATATCCCCGTCTGGGCTGAATCACAGGCACGTGCTACACCTTCAACCTAGGTTGAAGGTCAAGGGGCAGCCCATGCGCATCGGCGAACTGGCGAAACGTTCACTGCTGACGACATCGCGCATCCGCTACTATGAGTCTCACGGCCTGCTGCCGAAGGCGGGACGCGGCGAAAACGGCTACCGCGATTATCCCGACAGCATGGTGTCAACGCTGCGTTTGATTGACGATGCGCAGGGCCTCGGCTTTTCCCTCACCGAGATTCGCGATGGCCTCGCTCAGGCGGGCGATGCTCCGCCGTCAAAACGCGACATGCTGGAAGCATTGCAAGGCAAGTTGATCAGCCTCGATCAGCATATCGAAGACGTCATGCTCCGCCGGGCACGCATCGTCGAACTGATCGAAGAACTCGAGCATTGCAGCTAGAGAGAACGCGATACGCCCAAGGTCCGCATCGAAGTTGGACCCGTCGAGCACCGAACCCGTCTCTCGAAATGTGCGAACTGGTCTGCGCCGTGTCGCCTCAGATTGTCGGGAAAAGACCCAGCGACGGGAGCGATGATCAATCAGATAGTTCGCCAAAAGCGAGCCGGTTTCGGGCGTATTACGATACGGTTGTCATCCAATTGCGCCAGTGTCGCGTTGATTTCAGTTTCCAATGCGGACTGTGAAGTGACTTCACAGGGATGCTTGCCGTCACTTAACGGAGCATTCTTGGCATCGAACACGAGGTACTTTGAGTAGCAAATCGGCGCGACATACTGGTTGTACCAACGACCGGCATTGTCCAGATATGACTCCGCGTCCGATAGACTCGATGCGTCACCCCACAAGCCGTGCACGAGAACCACCGGCGGGAGCACAAAGTCTACCGCGGAGGTTACTTGCTGGCTGTCCTGCGCGGCGTTAGCACCACCCGAAAACGTCAACCCTTGAGAGGCGGGCGCAACCGTAGGCGCTTGCAGAAGCGCGACCGCGTAGTAGCTTCCACCAATATGCCAGAGGTCCGAAACTACCAGCGACTCTGAACCCGCGGCCGGTGCGCGTTCGAGAAGCCGATCATTGTAGCTCGCGATTTCGCCAGCATTCTGAACGCTGATTGTGACGGGGGTGTCGGAACTGGTTTGGACCTCGCCGAACAGAACCCTTTAGTTTAGAATGCTCAGCGCACGGGTCGCCTTCGCGCAGGCGATTGTAGCGTTCCAATCATGGGGCTCTTTTCGTGATTGCAGAGAAACTATGATCTGGTCTTTCACTGCTGTTGTCGTTCTGCTGATCACGACCTTATGGGGAGGGCCCATCATCCACAGATTGGTCCCATCCGGCTACGGCGATCTCACGGTCCACTGCATCACGATCGCTCTCATTGTCGGCAGCGCGGTGTTGCTCGACCGCCTGATACGGCGCTTCTACTGGCACGGACATCTGAAAAAGCGTATCGGCCGCGACACACCGGAGTTGATCCAGGACATCGTTACCTGGGTACTCGTATTGGCCGCGCTATCCGTGGGGCTCTCCACCGAAGTTGGATTCTCGATAGCGACGTTTGCGACGGCGTCCGGAGCGGCGGCGATTGTTCTCGGTATCGCGCTGCAGGCCGTGATTCAAGATCTGTTCAGCGGCCTGGCGATCAATCTCGAGGGCTCCTATGGAATCGGCGATTATCTAACAATCTTCACCGATCAGTCGCCCGATCCGATCTATGGAAGAGTGGTCGGCATCTCGTGGCGTTCGACACTGTTGCGCCAGGACGATGGTTGTCTGCTCATGGTTCCCAATCATCTGGCCACCACAAATCCGGCGATGAACCACAGCCGCCCGCGCGAAGGAAAACGTCTTTCGGTCGAGGTTCCTGTCGATAATCGCTTCCCACCGGCGCGAGTAATGGACTTGCTACTCGGCGAAACCTTCAAGGTGGTGAAAGGAACCGGCTTCGACCGTCTCAAAGAGCCGTCGGTTATTCTCAAAGATCTTACGGCCGATGGCGTCATTTTCGAAGTGCGCTTCTACGCGTTTCCCGATCAACTGGAGCCAGGGTCGGCGCGCTCGACCGTGCTACGGGCATTGTTGGATGTCATTCAGCAATACACCGTGCCGACGCCTCTGACGCAGATTGAAATGGTCCCGGCGTTCAATGGCGATGCCGTGCCCGGCGACATGGAAACCCGCCGCGCGATTTCACGGGCAAGGTTGTTCAAAGACGTTCTCAATCTCGAACAGCTCGACAGACTCACAAAACTCAGCAAACCAGCAGACATTCCCGCCGGTACGGTGCTGATGAGCCAGGACGACGCACCGTCCTCCATGCTCATCATTCTGGAAGGCGCTGCCAGCATCACTGTGAAGGGGACCGACGGCGTCAGCCGGGAAGTTGCAGTTTCCGCCACCGGCGACGTTGCCGGTGAGATGTCCCTGATGACAGGATCGCCGCGCACCGCGACCGTCGTGGCGCTAACATCCATGCGCGTTCTGGAGATTACCAAGGAAGCGATGGAAGACCTCCTTCGCGCCTCACCCGAGCTGCTGGGACGATTCAGTCAAATTCTTGCGAAGCGCCAATCTGAGATCGATCAACTGACCCATCGCCTCGTACAACGCGAGAAAGTGGAAAGCGATCTGCTGACCCGCATGACCGCTTTCTTCTCGCGTGCATTCGGTGGGACTGTGAGAACTTGAATAATCCCAGAAACTACCCTGGGCCGGGTCCCAAGCGGCAGGCGGCGCATAAAAACAAGGAGGGACAGCTATGAACTCCGCGACAACGTCGCTTTTGATCGCGCTGGCTCTATTTCAGGCCAAGCATTTCCTCTGCGACTTTGTATTCCAGTCTACCTGGCAAATTAGCAACAAGGGCAACTACGGTCACATTGCCGGCCTTTTCCATGCCGGGCTGCATACCGTTGCGTCCGTGCCTGCACTGCTTGTCCTCACCAAATCGCCCGCACTTGTCGCTGCGCTGTGTTTCGGCGAATTCGTCATCCACTATCATACCGACTGGGGCAAAGCGCGGATCGACGCCAGGCTCGGTCTGACCGACAAGGATTGGGGCTACTGGGTTATTTTTGGAGCCGATCAGTTTGTCCATCAGCTCACGTATCTCGGGATGATTTATGTGCTGGAAGCTGGAGCGCTGAGAGCCGTTCCTGGATTGAATTGACGGATTGCGCGCTAGTATCATGGTTGCGTCAGGAATGACCGAGGGGACCCATGGCCAACGAATCAGACAGACAGCCGTCGCAGGTGGAACGCAAGCTGGTGACGATATTGTCCGCCGACGTCGCCGAATACAGCCGCCTGATGTCCGAAGACGAGGAGCGGACCCTCCTGACATTTCAGGATTACAGTCAGACGTTCAGAGCCCTTGTCGATATGCACCATGGGAGGATTTTCAACACCGCGGGCGACGCGCTCCTCGCAGAGTTCACCAGCCCGATCGAAGCCGTTCGCTGCGCTACCGACATTCAGGCGGCGCTGCGTACCCGCAACGATCTGCTGCCACCCGCACGGCAAGTCCACTTCCGCATCGGTGTAAACCTCGGCGATGTGATGATGCAGGGCTCCGACCTTCTTGGTGATGGCGTCAACGTCGCGGCGCGCTTGCAAGGCGCGGCCGAGCCCGGTGGAATATGCATCTCAGGCACCGTGTATGACCAAATTCGCAACAAGCTTTCTTTGAACATCGAAACGCTGGGCGAGCGTCGATTCAAAAACATTCCCCAACCGGTGCGAACCTTTACCATCGCGGCGACCGGTGACGATGATGGCGCGTCGCCCGTTCGGAAGACGTCGTCCGCGGCTCGCGGATCGCGGTCCAAATCAGCCGCCCTGGGCCTTTCAGGCTTGTCCATGCCTGCGGGACTATTGACAAAATTGACGATCGCGGGCCTCTCGTTGCTCGTGCTTGCGGGAGGCTATTGGGCATACACCGCGTATCCGCGAAGCCCAGCCCCGCAATCCGGGAGCCATCCAAATCCGACCGTTGCGCCGATAACGGTCACAGGCTTGGATAAACTGTCGATCGCGTTGGTCGTGGACGCTCAACGCATTCAGCGTCCCCAGAAAGAAATCGACAGTCTAACCGCTTCGAGTTCCCAGATCATGGCGCTGGCCTCACAGCTTCATGGGCTGGGTAAAAAGCCGGGCGATGAAATAAAGGCTCGTTCGTTGGTTGCCCAGATGAACAATCTGGCCATCGAGATGTCGCATGACGAAGTGACGGCGCTGGAACGCGCTGTCGCGCAATCGTGG
>CAZCJI010000045.1:0-13027 GCA_964498625.1 uncultured Rhizobium sp. | reverse complement strand
CGGGCTTGTGCTGATATTTTCCCTGCACGGTCAGGATGTCGGGAAAGTTCACCGCGGCGGCGCGCAAGCGCACGCGCGCCTGCCCTGCACCCAACGGCGGCAACTCGATGTTCTCTATCCGAAGCGTTGCGATGTCATCCGCGATTTCGCGGCACACAACCGCCTTCATGCTGCATCCGACTTTGGCGACGCGTCCACATGCGGCAACGCGCGAATGCCGCCGAGCAGAAGTGCGGTCGCGAAATCCGCAGCCGCCTTCGCGTCGCGGTTCTCCCGACGCAGGATGCGCTCCGTGATCTCGAACGCAACGCCGACGATGGCGGCCATCAGGAAATCCGCATCGATCGGCGGGAAGACGCCTTTGGCAATGGCGGCTTCGATGTCCTCACGCAGTTCCTCGAAGCCCGCGACGACCTCGGGCGTATCGACACGCATGCGCGACACATCGGCGTTGTGGCGGATATTGCGGAAATTCATCTCGTCGCGGGTGACGACCTCGAAGAAGGTGCGGAAGGTCGCGGAGATGAACTCCTCCACCGTCGCGGCCTTCTGACGTTCCGCCCTGAGCTGGGGACGGATGGCGAGCGCGGCCTCGTCGCGGATCGCCTGATAGATCTCTTCTTTGGATTTGAAGTAGTTGTAGAACGTGCCCGACGCGAGCGGCGTGGCGCGGATGATGTCGCGCACCGTGGCGGCGCCGTAGCCCATCTCGGCGAAGACCCCGCGGGCGGCCTCCAGGATCATCTGACGGTTCTGCAGCTTGGTCTGCTCGCGCTTGCCCTGGCGCGGGCGGGCGGGAACGGGATTTATGACAACGCTTTCCATGGGGCCGAGTCTAGCAATTCGTGACGATCCGTCAATTTTCTTGCCTTCGCGGCGTCATCGTCCCGGTGATAGGCTTGATTCAGCAGGATTATGGGATCGGCGAAGCTCATGCGCGTTTGGGCAGGTTTGGCGTGTCTGACAGTGGTCGTGTTGCAGATATCCGGCGCACAGGCCGCTCAGGTCGCGTTTCAGGGCAATACGACGGCCAGCACACAGCTGATTCAGGACGCAACCCAAAGCCTGCTGTCCTTTGGGATGTCGCGTTACAACTGCCCAGCGCCCGATTTCATCGAATCCGAAGTGCTGCCGCCCACCTACGCGGTGGACACACATCAGGCGCCGACGCCCGAGGGAAAAGCGGTCTATGAAAAATGGGACGTCACGTTCTGTGGAAACGCGGTGCCGCTGCTGATGATTTTCATGCCGCAGAAAAAAGGCGGCGTGACGTTCGGCATACAGCCCTTTCCGGGATACGGAGCCGGCAAGCCGCCGCAGGCCAGTCCGAGCCCCCAATAGCGGCAGCATCGCATGAACGAACCGGCTGAGTTCTGGCGCCAGGCCATGGCGCAGGGAATGGGACAGACGGCGTTTTTGCGCGCGCTTGGCGGCGAGCTCGTCGAATTCAAGAAAGGCATCGGGCGATTGCGCCTGCCCTGGTCGGAAAAACTCGTCGGCGACCCGGAGACCGGCGTCGTGCATGGCGGCGTCATCACCGCGATGCTCGATCAATCCTGCGGCATGGCCATCGGCTCCGCGCTCGATGCGCCCAAGGGCATGGCGACGCTCGATCTGCGCATCGATTACATGAAGCCCGCAACGCCACGTGAAGACATTCTGATCGAAGCCGAATGCCTGAAGATCACCCGCGAGATTGCGTTCGCGCGGTCGCGCGCCTTTCACGTTTCGATCGACGACCCCATCGCGATCGCGACCGGGACGTTCATGCTGATGGAACTCGCAAGGCTGGGGGCGCGGTGATGGCGTTGCTGCAGCCGGAGGGCAAAGCCCATCCCAATGCCATTCTGCAGCGTGTTCCCTATTGTGCGTGGCTGGGGCTTGTGGCGCGCATCGAAGACGGCGCCGTCGTTCTCGACATGCCGTTCGATCCGAAGCTCATCGGCAATCCGATATTGCCCGCGCTCCATGGCGGCGTGATCGGCTCGCTTCTCGAAACCGCGGCAATCGTGCAGACGATCTGGGAAACGGACGCGGCCACGCTGCCCAAGCCTGTCGATATCACCATCGACTATCTGCGCAGCGGCCGCGCTGTCGCCAGTCATGCGCGCGCCTATCTCGCGCGTCAGGGCCGCCGCGTCGTCAACGCCCGTGCCGAGATGTGGCAGGAGGATGCCGCGAAACCCGTCGCCAGTTTTCGCGGGCATTTCCTGCTGAGCTAGTTCCAGCGTCCGCCGGCGATGCTGATGCGGCCCGCTCCCAGGAACATCACCGCCACCGCGCACCAGAAATAGAAGGCTTCGAGCTCAAGCCCGTAGCCGCCCATCGCGTTGAAGGTCATCGCCTGGGCCTGGCCGGCGAGGAACACGGCGACCAGCATGTTGACCGCGATCAACGCGCCGCCGATCCGCGCAAAAAAACCGAGCAGGACCATCAACGGTCCTACGATCTCACCGGCATAGACGCCATACGCAGCGGCCTCTGGAATGCCGTGCGCCGTGACCATCGCCTTGATCGGCGCGATGCCATTCAGAAGTTTGTGCATGCCGTGAAAAAGCAAAAGCGCACCCAACGTGATGCGCAAAACCAGTTTGCCAAGATCTTCGCCCATGAAATGCCCCGCCCCGGAATTTCAAAATGAAGATCGACAATAACGCAAAATCCCGGCGCCGCGAGAGCGGAGGGCCTCGTTTACCATATGAATTCGGTGCTATTTCGCGTCGATACCGACGGCCCCACCGATCTGCGCAAACCCGTCGCGCATGAGGCATTCCAGAAGCTCGCGCTTGATGCGCGCCACGAGACCCGGGCCCTCATAGGCGAGTGCGGTATAGAGCTGCACCAGGCTCGCACCGGCGCGGATCTTCGCATAGGCGTCCGCGCCGCTTGACACACCGCCGGCGCCGACCAGAACCACACGCGCACCGACGCGCAGCCGCATCGCCTTGAGCACATCCGTCGATCGCGCAAACAAAGGCTTTCCGGAGAGGCCGCCGGTTTCGTTGGCATTTGGACTTCGGAGCGAAGCAGACCGCGCAACGGTCGTGTTCGACACGATCAGGCCTTCAATGCCGGACGACACAACGACCGCCGCGATATCGTCCATCGCCTGTTCGTCGATGTCCGGTGCGATCTTGAGCAGCAGAGGCTTGCGCGCATTCCCCCGCGCCGCCGTCAGCGTATCCAGCAGCTTCTGAAGCTCGTCACGATTCTGAAGCCCGCGCAGGCCGGGCGTGTTGGGTGACGACACATTGACGGTTACATACTCGGCCAATGGCGAGAGCCGTTCGAATGCGCGTGCGTAGTCGGCGATGCGATCCTGCGAATCCTTGTTCGCGCCGATATTGATTCCGACGATGCCGTTTCGCTTGCGCTTCGCCAGACGCCGCGCGGCAACCTCCATCCCTCCGTTGTTGAAGCCCATGCGGTTGATGACGCCGCGGTCCTCACGCAGCCGGAACAGTCGCGGCTTCGGGTTGCCCGCCTGCGGCCGCGGCGTGACCGTGCCGCATTCGACAAAGCCGAACCCGAATCGCAGCATCGCGTCCGGTACCTCGGCGTCCTTGTCGAAGCCGGCCGCCAGACCGATGGGATTGGGAAAACGCAGGCCGAAAGCCTCAACCGCCAGCCGGGAATCGTCGGGCGCGGCCGCCGGCAGAAGACCGCCAAAAAGTGAAGCCAGACGGACGGTTGCGCGATGGGCAGGCTCGGCCCGAAGAATTCTCAAGCCCCGCGCGGCCAAATCGATCATGACTTTCCTCTGGACCAATTCCTCAAACCGATATAGGAATTATTCCCGCAATATCGGACCTATTTCTTATCCCGATGCTGACCCACAGACAAATCTGGAGCGCCATCGACGCGCTCGCCGCCCGCAACGGACTTTCCCCCTCCGGACTGGCGAAACTCGCCGGGCTCGACCCGACCACGTTTAACAAAAGCAAGCGCGGCGACGCCACCGGGAAACTGCGCTGGCCATCGACCGAGAGCATTTCGAAAGTGCTCGGCGCGACCAACGCGACGCTCGACGAATTCGTGTCGCTGGTCGAAGGCGTGGCGTCCCGCACGCGCATGGTGCCGCTGATCGGCATGGCGCAGGCGGGATCGCGCGGCTATTTCGACGATGCGGGATTTCCCGCCGGCAGTGGCTGGGAGGAGATCGCGTTTCCCGAACTCGCCGACGAGCACGCCTATGCGCTCGAGATCAGCGGCGAGTCGATGCAGCCGGTCTATCGCGACGGCGACCGCATCGTGGTTTCGCCCGCGACCAACCCGCGCCGCGGCGACCGCGTGGTGGTCAAGACCGTCGAGGGCGAAGTGATGGCGAAGTTGCTTCACCGCATGACGGCGCAACGCATCGAGCTGCGCTCGCTCAATCCCGCGCATGAAGACCGCTCATTCGCACTGAACGAGATCGTCTTCATCCACCGCATCATCTGGGCGAGCCAGTAGCGCTCGCGGGAATTCGCTTCGCGGCCGTTTGATTTTCGCCGTGCCGCGTTATGATCCCCGCATGGCGGCTTCATGGGACGATATGCTGGACGAGTTCCGTGCGCTTGGCGGAACAGCAGAGAACATCAGTCTGAAAGAAGGCCGGTTCGGGCGAGGCTTGTTTCCCTGCGACCCGTCAAAGCCGGTCAAGCTGCATGTTCCTGAATCGCTTCTGGTCGAGACCAAACATATCGACTTCGACGACAACCGCTTTCGTTGGCACGAAGATGCGCCTGTTGGAGCGCCGGAGCGCGTCTTTCTGGAATCTTATCAGCGCGATTTTTCGTGGGGTGTCTATCGCGGCCAAACAGAAGCGCTGCTCAGAATGCTGGCCGAAGCTCCCGCGGAACTGCGCGCGCATTTGGCTTCGCCATTGGGCGTGAGCCGGTGGCTCTCCGGCCCGACAGAGGCCGCTATCCGTCAATGCTATTTCGGGGCGCGCGCCATCAGGTACAAAGGAAACAGCGTCCTGATGCCTGTCATCGAGCTTGTAAATCACAGGCCGGATGGCGCGATTTTCGATCGCGAAGACGGCATTGCCGTTTCAGGCAGCTTCGACGGCGAGATTTTGGCGCGGTACGGTCTCACGGACGCGTTCGACATCTTCAGATATTGGGGATTCGCCAGCGAGGAACAACCGTTCGCTCTTAGCATCGGAATGGGCGTCTACACGCAGGCGGGTGAAGTCGCCATCGAACGAGGCGACATCGATTTGGACCCAAAGCGCACGCCTTTTTATCCCGATGTGAAGATCGAAAGCGGGTGCATCACGCTTTCCTACATGCTGCTCGGTCACAAAAGCTTTCCGGAACTGGCGAAAGCAAATTTCTATCGCATCATGCGCGATGCCGGCAGGACCGACGCCGAGGAGCTTTTCGAGAAAATCTCACAAATCAACAAAACAGAGTTTCTGAAGCTTATGGCCGTCTCGGAGAAGGCCGCTCCTCCCCTCCGAAAGCTCATGCAGGACATCGCGCGCATTCAGCTTGACGCCTTGTCCTGCGCCGTCTGAAAGCAAGAACGCTAGGACGCGAGCGCCTTGCGGATCATCGCGGCGGTTTCCTTGCAGCCATACAGCGCCGCGAAGGAACCGAAGCGCGGGCCCTGGGTCTGGCCAAGCACGACCTCATAGATCGCCTTGAACCAGTCTCGCAGCGGTTCGAAATTATGCCGCTTGCCGGTCTCGTAGATCTCGAACTGCACCTTTTCGGAATCGCGCTCGTTGCCGAACTTCTCCAGCACATCGGCGAGTTCGGTCAGTGCGGCGCGTTCCTTGTCCGTCGGCGCGCGGTACTGCTTCGTCGGCTTCACGAAGTCTTCGTAGTAGCGTAGGGCATAGCCCACGAGCCGGTCGAGACCCGGATTGCTGTCGGGATGCGCTTCCGGCGCATAGGCGCGGATGAAACCCCACAAAAGATTGCGGTCGTTCGCATTCGACGCGCTTACCAGCGTCAGCAATAGCGCGAAGCTCACCGGATAAACCTCGTCCGGCGGATGGCCGTTGTGGATGTGATAGACCGGGTTCTCGATCCGCACCGCGGGATCGTTGGTCTCGCGATATTGCGCGAGCAGCGCGATGTAATCGTCCACAGCCTTCGGGATCTGATCGAAATAGAGTTTCTTCGCCGTGCGCGGCTTCTGGAACATGAAGAGCGCGATCGACTCCTCCGGCCCATAGGTCAGCCACTCTTCGATGGTGATGCCGTTACCTTTGGACTTCGAGATCTTCTGACCGTGCTCGTCCAGGAACAGCTCGAACACGAAATGCTCCGGCGGCTCGCCGCCGGCGATCTGGCAGATGCGATCGTAGAGTCCCTGATTGGGCTGGTGGTCCTTGCCGAACATTTCGTAATCGACGCCGAGCGCCGCCCAGCGCATGCCGAAATCGGGCTTCCATTGCAGTTTGCAGTGACCGCCGGTGACGGGAACGGTCTCCTCGCTGCCGTCTTCCTCGATATAGGTGATCGTGCCCTTCGCCTCGTCGCGGCTCACCACCTTCGCCAGCAGCACCTTGCCGGAGCGCGGCGAGACGGGAAGAAACGGCGAATAGGTCTGCTGACGCTCCTCGCCGAGCGTCGGCATCATCACCGCCATCACGCGATCGTATTCCTTCAGCACATGCAGCAACGCATCATCGAAGATGCCGGATTTATAAAGCTGTGTCGCGCTGCCGAACTCGTAGTCGAAGCCGAAGCGGTCGAGAAACGCGCACAGCCGCGCATTCATGTTGTGGCCGTAGCTCTCCGCCGTGCCGAACGGATCGGGGATCGAGGTCAGCGGCTTGCCCAGATTGGCGGACATCATCTCCTTGTTCGGCACGTTGTCCGGCACTTTGCGCAGACCATCCATGTCGTCCGACACCGCGAGCAATCGCGTCTTCACGTCAGGCCGCATCATCTGGAACGCGCGGCGCACCCAGGTCGTGCGCGCGACCTCGCCGAATGTGCCGATATGCGGAAGACCCGAGGGGCCATAGCCGGTTTCGAACAGGACTTCCCGGGTCTCCTTGCCCTTGGCGGCGCGGCGTTCCAGACGCGCGACAACCTTGCGCGCTTCCTCGAACGGCCACGCCTTGGCCGCCAGAGATGCATCGCGCAAATCGCCGGAAGACATTGGAAACCTTTCACGCAAGGGCTTCAAAAAGGGCCGCGAAGCTATGCTCCCGCAAGGGACCGCGTCAATGTACGCGGAACCGCGATCCTTCCGGCCGGTGGACATTATTTCACGAAAACGATGCGCCCGGCTGCGCGCGCATCCGCGTTCAAAGATCAGCCGGACAGATCGACTGTCCCGCATTGCCCATCGCGGAGGCAGATCATGTACGACCTGCTCGTGGCGTCCGTCTGGTCGCGCGTGATCATGGATTTCTTCGCGCATCTGCGCGGGCGAGGCCGGACGCAACCGCGATAGACATCTTTCCATTCTGGCCACGTCCGGCATACAAGTACAAATGCCGAACGAAATGATGCCACGCCTTGATCTGCCTGCGCTTGTGCCTGCGCCGGGCGGAGCAGTGGTGTGCGCGATCGATGGCAGCTGCGAGCGCGCGCGGATCGACGAAGCGCGCGTTCTGTTCCGCTCCGGCGATGTGATCGTCGCCCATGCGGCGTTCGTCGCCGGGCGGTTGAAGACAAATCCCGCCGCGGCGCTGTTCGACGTGCTGGAATTGTTTGTGTTCGTGCGGCCGGGCCAGCCTTGCGTGCCGAGCGCGCTCGGACTCGCACGCTGTCTGGGTCTCGAAATCCCGCACACGCCGGAAGACTCGGCGCGCACGTTGCGCGAGGCGGCGGAGCATCTGCTCGGCGGACTCGCACGGCTCGATGAGAAAGCGCGCGCTACGCTCCGTCCGCTCGCCGAGACCATGGGCAAATCGGGGTGGCGCTGGTCGTCGCACATTCTCGAAGCCATCGGGCGCACGGAAGAAAAACTTTCGCCCATCGCAGGTCTCGAAACCTGGCGTGGTCTTCCGACATGGGAAGACGATGCGGCGCCCGACAAGCCGGGCTCGCTGCCCGTCGATCCCGGCGAAGCGCGCGCGCGATTGCAGCAGCTTGTCGGTCTCGCCGGAGAGTCGCGTCCCGAGCAGGCGTCCTATACCGACGCCGCGTCGTACGCCTTCACCGCGCGCGAACGTGCTGGCGCGCCGCGCATCGCGCTGGTCGAGGCCGGCACCGGAATTGGCAAGACGCTCGGCTATCTCGCGCCCGCAAGCGTGTGGGCGGAGAAGAACGGGCCGGGCCTTTGGATCTCGACCTATACCCGCAATCTGCAGCGCCAGATCATGCAGGAGATCGCGCGGCTCTATCCCGATCCGGCCGAACGCAACGAAAAGGCGGTCGTGCGCAAGGGCCGCGAGAATTATCTCTGCCTGCTGAATTTCGAAGAGGCCGCGAAACGCACCGCGCTTGCGCCAGGGCAACGCGCTGTGGCGCTGGGCCTGATCGCGCGCTGGATCGCCGCGACGCCCGACGGCGATATTTCCGGTTACGGTTTTCCTGCGTTCCTCGGCGCGTCGCTGCCGTTGCGCGAGATCACCGACCGCCGCGGCGAGTGCGTCTATGCCGCCTGCCCGCATTATCGCGCCTGCTTCATCGAGCGCGCGATCCGCCGCGCGCGCCATGCGGCCATCGTCGTCGCCAATCATGCGCTCGTGATCGCGCAGGCCGCGCAGGACTGGCTGAGCAGCGACGAGACCACCGACACGCCGCCCGAGCGCCGCGTGCGCTATGTCTTCGACGAAGGCCATCATCTTTTCGATGCGGCGGACAGCGGCTTTGCCGCGCTCGTTTCGGGAAGCGAGATGGCCGATATGCGCCGCTGGATCCGCGGGCCCGAAGCGCGCGCGCGCAGCCGCTCGCGCGGACTTGCGGAACGCCTCGACGGCCTCATCGAAGACAGCGAGGAAGCGAAACGCGCACTCGAAGAAGCCATCGCGACGTCGAGCGCGCTTGCGGGCGAAGGCTGGATGTCGCGGCTGCAGGGCGGCGGCGGCCGCGGGCCGGGCGAAGTGTTTCTTGCCGCCTGCCATCAGCATATCCGCGCGCGGTGCGAAGACGCCGATGCGTTCTACTCACTCGAAGCCGAGACCGTGCCGCTTGGCGAAGACATCATCGATGCCGCGCGCGAACTCAGCCGCGGGCTCAGGCGTCTCGCCGCGCCGCTGCTGCGTCTCGCCCATCATTTGCGCAAGACGCTCGACGACAAGACCAAGGAACTGGAGACGTTTCAGCGTGCGCGCATCGACGCGGTGCGGCGCAGCCTCGAACGCCGCACGAAGATCATCCTCCCTGCCTGGATGCAGATGCTCGACGCGTTGGAAACCGGTGAGGTCAACGACGAATTCACCGACTGGTTCACGCTGGGGCGCGATGACGGACGCGATCTCGATGTCGGGCTCGAACGCCATTGGATCGATCCCACCATTCCACTCGCGGGTGAAGTGCTCAGCAACGCGCATGGCGCGCTCATCACCTCCGCCACCTTGCGCGATGCCGCCGATGCCGAAGACTGGCAGAGCGCCGAGGTTCGCACCGGCGCCAACCATCTTCCCGAACCGCCGAAGCGCGCGAGCTTCGGTTCGCCGTTCCGCTATGGCGAGCAGGCGCGCATCTTCGTGGTGAAGGATGTGAACCGGCGCGAGATCGACCAGATCGCCGCCGCCTATCGGGAATTGTTTCTGGCGGCCGGTGGCGGCGGGCTCGGCATCTTCACCGCCGTGCGCACCCTGCGCGCGGTGGAAAGCCGCATCGCCGCGCCGCTGAACGAAGCGGGTCTCACGCTCTATGCGCAGCATGTCGACAAGCTCGACGCCGGCGCGCTGGTCGATCTCTTCCGCGCGGAGGAGAACGCGTGCCTGCTCGGCACCGATGCCTTGCGCGACGGTGTCGATGTGCCGGGCCGGTCGCTCCGCCTCGTCGTGTTCGACAAGGTGCCGTGGCCCAAACCCACGATCCTGCACAAGGCGCGGCGCGCGCGCTTCGGCAAGAGCTATGACGATCTGCTGACACGGTTGCGCCTGAAACAGGCGTTCGGGCGATTGATCCGGGGTGCCACCGACAAGGGCTGCTTCGTCATCCTCGAAGGTGCGACACCCTCGCGCCTGCTCTCGGCCTTCCCGTCCGATGCGCCGGTGAAACGCTGCGGATTGAGTGAGGCGATTGGGGGCATCCGCGAATTTCTGTAGGACAAATATCTTGACAAGACGAGTTTATGTCCTACAATAATCCCATGGAGCTGGAATGGGACGAAGCCAAGCGTCTTTCCAATCTGGAAAAACACGGGCTCGATTTCGCCGATGCTTCGAAACTCGACTGGGATAACGCAACCTATGTCAGAGATGTGCGGAAGAACTATCCTGAGCCGCGCTATTGGGTATTCGCCATGCTTGGTACGCGGCTCCATCTGCTCGCGTACTGCTTGCGCGGGACAAGCGTTCGAATCATCAGCTTTCGAAAAGCCAACGACAGAGAGATAAGGCGTTATGGACCGCAAACATAAAGACCGGGTGATTCCGGATGACGATATTCCCGAGATGACCGCAGCGGATTTCCGGCGCGCTCGTCTGATGCGCGAGGACATGCCCGAAGTCGTCGAAGCGTTCAAACGCGGACCGGGTCGTCCGAAATCCATGGCTCCCAAAGAGCGTGTCTCGCTCCGGCTCGATTCCAAGATTTTATCGGCCTACAAGGCGACGGGGCCCGGCTGGCAGAAGCGCATCGCCGACACGCTGGCGCGCGAAGCACCGAAAGCGAAACGGAGGGTATCGAAAGCGCGATGACGGCCGCTATTTCCCCTTCGTCGTTTCCGCCACATACGCCGGATTGAGCGTGCCCAGCTTCGTCGCGATGGGAAGCAGCGTCGGATAGAACTGCACGAAGGTCGTGTCCGCCGCGCCATGCGCTTGATGGCACGAATAGCACGATGCGCTGTGATCGATCTCTTCGGCCGGCTTGTTGCCGTCGAAGCCAAAGAAGGCCCACCCGCCCTTGAAGCGCGAATCCTTCACATGCGCCTCAAAGCCCATGATCTCCGTGGTCTGAACGACACCGCGCTTGTTGATCGAGATGTCGGTTCCACCGCCGCGGTTCTCGAGCAGGATGATGGTTTTGTCCGGCCACACGCCGGTCTTGAGGAACTGCTGGTAGGCCACGCGCGGCACGAAGGTGTTGTTGAACATGTGCCCGCTCGCCATCGACGGCAACGCGCTGTAGCTCATGTCGAGGCCGGAGCTGAGAAACGTCCAGTCGCGATAGTCGGCCGGAAACAGCAGCTTGCCATCCTTGTCATATTGCGGCGCGTCCGTCGCGGGCAATTCACCTGCGCCGCACAAAAGAAGTACGGCAACCGCCGCACCGACAAGCACGCTAAGCAATCGGGATCGTGTCATGGCCCTGCTCCCTTGAAACTGTGCCCATGAAGCGTCCGCGATAGACGCTGGGCGAAACGCCGAAGCGCCGTTCGAAGGCGCGGCGGAATGCGTCATCGCTGCCGAAGCCGGTGGAGTGCGCGATCGCGGCGACCTTTTCGCGGCCCGAGGCGAGACGCAGACGCGCTTCGTCGAGACGCAGACGCTCGATATAGAGCGCTGGCGTCACGCCGAACGCATCGCGAAAGCGGCGCGCGAACTGGCGGCTGCTCAATCCCGTGTGCGCCGCCATCTCCTCGACTGACCAGTCGCCCGCGAGATTGCCGACGATCTTCGCGACCAGCGCATTGAGACGGTCGCCCGCCGCCGCTTGAAACCGCAACGGCTCCGAATACTGCAGCTGTCCGCCGGAGCGCTTCATGTACACGACAAGCTGGCGCGCGGTGGACAGCGCGAGCGCGGGCCCATGATCTTCCTCGATCAGCGCGAGTGCCAGATCGATGCCCGCCGTCATGCCCGCCGACGAATAGAATTTTCCATCGCGCACGAAGATCGCGTCCGGTTCGATTCGCACGTTTGGAAAGCGCCGCTGCGCGTGCGCGGCGAACTCCCAATGCGTCGTGGCGCGGCGCCCATCGAGCAACCCACTCGCGGCAAGCCCGTAGAGGCCGGTGCACACCGTGACGATGCGGCGCGCGCCGGCGCGCGAACGCAGCCAGTCCGCGATCATCGCGTTCGCTTTCTCCTCGCGAAGACCGGGACCGCCAGGCACGACGATGGTGTCGAAGAGCGGCGCATCGTCGAGCGTCGCGTGCGGCACAAGCTGAAGTCCGGACTCGGAACGGAACGGTTCGCGCGAAAGCCCGACGACATGGGTGGCGTAACGATGCGACGGCGTCCGCCAGTCGTTGCCGCCCGCGATGTAGAAAGCGTCGAGCACGCCGACGAGGTCGATGGCCGCAACGCCATCGAATCCCAGAAAGCCGATATGCCGGATGCCATCTGTCATGAGAGAGACCTAAGCTGTGCCCGCGATGTCTCTTAGGACATTTATCCGACGAATTCTGACATCGGCCAAAATAGTTTTGTTCACCTATTGTTCTTTTTCGCGCTCGTGCCCATATCCGGCGGATGGCCAGTGCGAGACAGACAGCGATTGCGGAAAAGAGACAGGAGGGCATCCAGCCCTATTGCCGCAAACGCATGCTCACACCGAGGGCGATTGTGCAACCCGGTCAAAGTCTTGGACCCAAGCCGGCCGAATTGAATTCGAAAAACGAGAGTTTTCTTCCTGCTTCTCTTCCGCAACAATCGAACAAACGCGGTGCCCCTTTGGGAAACCGTAATGCTTGGCGTCACGGCAAATTCGGGCGCGAGATGATCGCGCTCCGCAAAGCGATCCGCGCGCACATCCGCGAAGGTCAGGCGATGATTGCATACACGAAGCTCCTGGCGCCGCCCCGCTGTGTCCGCCACATCGTGGAAATAATCCATCATTTCCCCTCGCCCCCGCAGCGCGGGGGAGAGGGAGATTCTTTTAATGTCGATTGGGGATATCCGCTTGAAGCGAACCAATCCCAAGTGACCGCTGCGGCGCGCGATCCTATAAAGCCTCATGACTCAGACGGACGAGACCCTGTTCGGCGAAGCGCCGGTGGAAGGTTCCGATTC